>CAMFIY010000097.1 GCA_945952575.1 uncultured Leucobacter sp. | reverse complement strand
TACGAGATTCATGAGCGTCTCGTGGGCTCGGAGATGTGTATAAGAGACAGCGATCGCCGGGAACTGCACCGACGGCATCAGCTCCTGCTTCAGGGACCCCACCCCGATCAGGCCGAACACCGATGCGACGATCGTGACAAGGGCGATGAGGGCACGATTCTTCAGGCTCAGCCTGGCAAGCAGATGCATGATTCACAGTATTCCATCAGCCGCTGGTCGGAAACAGTGACGTCTCCCAGGCACGCACGCGCGCACCGATCCGCCGGGCCATAATTGAGGGATGCCACGCAGCCAACGCACCCTCGGCGCGGTGACCCCCGAGGACTTCGCGCGCCTCGCCCAGCTGCGCCGCATGCAGGGCCTCGCTCTCGGGCTGCTCGGCCTCATGGCCGTCATCTTCGTCGTCTCCTTCGCCCTCCAGTCGCGCTACCCCTGGCTCGGCTTCGTCCGCGCGGCCAGCGAGGGCGGGATGGTCGGCGCGCTGGCCGACTGGTTCGCGGTGACGGCGCTCTTCCGGCACCCGCTCGGCCTCCGGATCCCGCACACCAACCTCGTCTCGAGCAAGAAGGACGAGATCGGCAGCGGCCTCGGATCCTTCATCGAGCAGAACTTCCTCGCCGACGAGGTGGTGCATGAGAAGCTCGCCGGGATCAGCGGCGCCCGCGCCGCCGGGGACTGGATGCAGCGCCCCGGGAACGCCGAGCAGCTCAACGCGCTCGTCTCCGAGGTCGCCCTGGGCGCCCTGACCGTGCTCGACGATCGCGATGTGCAGGACCTGGTGGAGGCGCTCGTGCGCAAGCACGTCGTCGACCCCGAATGGGGGCCGCTGCTCGGGCGCGCCCTCGAGTCGTTCGTCGCCGGCGAGCATCAGGAGCCCCTCATCGACCTCGCCGCGGCGCGCTTCGAGGACTGGCTGGTGAATCACCCCGAGGCGTTCGAGCGGATGGCCTCCTCCCGCCTCCCCGCCTGGCTGCCGAGCATCGCGCACCGCTTCGTCGACGACCGCCTGCACTCCGAGGCCGTCCGCTTCGCCCGATCCGTCGCCGAAGACCGCGGGCATCCGTTCCGGATCGCGGCGCGCGACTTCCTCGCCGACCTCGGCCGCGACCTCGGCGAGAAGCCCGAACTCCGCGCACAGCTCGAGGCGTTCAAGCACGAGGTGTTCGACAGCCCGAGGATCCGGGCTCTCGCCGCGACCACCTGGGCCGGCGCCCGTGCGGTGCTCGTCGCGATGCTGGAGGATCCGCGGAGCGAGCTGCGCACGCGGATGACCGCGGCGCTGCGCGACTTCGGCGGGCGACTGCTGGCCGACAGCACGCTGCAGTACAAGATCGACGTGTGGGTGATGCAGGCGGTCGAGCACCTGGTGCGCCGCTACCGGCACGACCTGGCGAACGTCGTGACCGAGACGGTGCAGCGCTGGGACGCGCAGGAGGCGGCCGAGAAGATCGAACTGCAGATCGGCAAGGACCTGCAGTTCATCCGCATCAACGGGACCGTCGTCGGCTCGCTCGCCGGGCTTGCGATCTACACGGTGGCCACGCTGATCATCTCACCGCTGATCGGCGCCTCGTAGACCGACGCGGCGACTTCAGCGCTTCGCGTAGGCGGCGCTCGGCAGCTGGTAGGACGGCGCGAACTTCGCGGCTCCGACCTTCACGTAGTAGCGGTGGCCGCCCTTCGTGACGTACTTCTTCGACACCGCGACGACCGCGCTCGCCTTGCTGCCCGAGGCCTTCAGCGTTGCCGACCCCACTCGCCGATAGGGCTGCCCGGAGCGCTTGTCGTAAACGGCCACCGTCGCGCCGGCCTGGTAGCCCCGCGCCACGACGGACACCGCGTATCCGCCCGAACTCCGTGCGGCGCGCTTCGCCGACGTGCCCGCCTTCGAATAGGCGGTGTTCGCCTTGAGGACGAGCGTCGCACTGCCGGACTTCGTCGCCTGCCCGACACCGTCCAGCAGCTGCGTCACCGGCACCACGACCCGATATCTGCCGGGTGTCGTGCCGGGCACGGCATCGAACTGCACGCCGACCGCGCCCGGGTAGACCGGCGAGCCCTGCAGCATCGGCCGTTTGAGATAGCGCGCCGGTATCAGGGCGTTGCGGTCGAGCACGACTGTCGGCGGGAGCACGCCGGCGGAAGTCTCCATCTCATAGCTCACCGAGGCGCTCGGCGCCGTGCCGGTGAAGGAGAGGTTGAACAGGATGCCGATCCGCGAGCTGCGCGGCAGGGTGACCGTCGACCCCCCGGGGCGCGCGAGGGTCGGCTGCCCCAGCTCGAGGCCCGGAGCCACGGCGCCCGGCCTGGTCGCGGAGTAGGTCACCAGCCCGAACCCGCCTGCGCTCGGGGTCACCAGAGCGGTCGGATGCGAGATCACGGTGATCCCCATCTCGCAGCCCGCATCGGCGGCGGTCAGGGTGTAGCTGGGCGCATCCGAGTCGTCGAGACGCGTCGCTCCGCACGACCAGTAGTAGTGGCGGTCGCCGTTGAAGCCCACCACGCCCGGCACGTCCGTGTAGTCCGGCGCCTCGCTGAGCGTCAGCGTCTGGCCGACCCGCAGCTGCCCCTGGATGGATATGCTCGCCGTGTTCGTCGGTGTCGGCATCGTGCCGCTCTGGTGGACGAGCACCAGGCCGCTGACATCGGTCGAGCCCACCGTCAACGGAAGCACGATCTTGTCCGGATCGCTCTGACTGCCGGCAAAATGGTCACCGGCGTTGAGGGTCACCGCCCCTGAGACGATCCCCGAGAGCGAGAAGTCCGAGCCGAAATCACCGCCGACGGTGCCTCCGGGGTGATACGCCCAGACGTAGGTCCAGTTCATCGGCTGCCCGTAGGCGTCGTAGATCGTTCCGGAGACCGTGTGAGTGGTGTCCGCCTGCGCGGCGAGCGGGGCGCCGCCCACTGCGAGCGCGATCCCGAGGCCGAGCGCGATGCCGGCCCCGAGGCGGCGGGACACCGGTCTGCGCTGCGAGCGTCGGCCGGGCACGGCCGGTGCGGTCTGCTTCGACATCGGAATCCCCCTTGATCTGCCCACGCGCAGCAGGCGCATCCTTACGATACGCCCGGGCTCCCCCGATGTATACGGCGAGGAGACTATTCGGCGAAGGCGACGGGCAGCTGCATGTCCTGGATCCGATCGCTCGCCGCCGTGTGATCCGAGCGGGTGGTGACAGCGCAGCGGACCTTCGTGCAGTCGAGATCGTCCTGCACCGGCTTCGCGACGAGCAGCCGGGCGGTGAAGCTCCCGGTCCCGGCGTCGTCGTATCCCTGGGTCGCGAAGGATCGCCACGCCCAGTCGTCCGTGATCCAGACGCTCGCCTGGGGGTCCGCGGTGCCGGGCGCAGCGGGCTCGTGCTCCTCCATGGCCCCGTCCGGGAGGCCGCCGAGGCACGGCGACGGCTTCTGCCCCGCCTTCGGCACCGCGCAGATGCTCACGTAGATGCCCATGCCGGGGTCGTACCCCTCGCCCCGTACCACGAGCACATCGCCCGCTCGCAACGCGGAGAGATCCGCGGGCGCCCCGTCCGTCGTCTCGACGGAGATCGAGCGCGTGCGACCGTCCGCGCCGGTCGCACTGGTCACCGGCACGAACCCCTCGGGGACGACCTGTCCCGAACCGCCCGCGCTGGAATGGGTCAGGATCGGCACGACGATCGCCGCGACCGCGCCGAGCAGCAACGCGCCCGCGGCGGCGAGCACGACGATGAGAGTGCGCCGCCTGCCTCGGCGATCCGGCTGCTCGGTCATCCCCCCATCGTATCCGTCGGCCGGGGCGACGGACCGACGCACGCATTCTGCGTGAGGGTGCGCGTGGTAAGCTTCACCCCATACGTCTATTGAGTTGAAATATGCCTCGCGGGCCATGTGTCTCACATGCGTTTTCGCGAGGCCCGAATGTGTAAGGGGGTCACGCATGGGGCGCGGCCGTCAAAAAGCAAAGCACACCAAGGTCGCACGGGAGCTGAAGTATTTCAGCCCCGACACCAACCTCTCCGCGCTTGAGCGCGAGCTCGGTGCCAAGCATTCCGAAGAGGATCCCTGGGCCGAGTACGCCGACAAATACAACGACGAGGATTCGGACGACGAGGACTAGTCGGTCCGAACGCGTCGCTCGCCTCGACGGTCGAGCGCGTTCCCGACATCGGCCCCGGTCCTCCTATGCGGAGTAGTGGCCGACCAGCCTGACCGCACCGCCCTGCACGCCCTTGGCGCCCTGCTCGAACCCGTCGAGTCCGCGCTCCGCGGTCGAGACGGTGCCGGCGGCCCAGGTCTCGACGCCCTCCGCGCGCAGTGCGGCGGCTACCGCATCCGCACGCGCGGCGTCCACCACGGCGAACATGCCGATGCCGAGGTTCCAGGCGCCCTCGAGGCTCTCGAGCGTGTGCCCGCCCAGCACCGCCAGGTGCCGGAACACCGGCAGCGGCGACCAGGACCCGCGGTCCACCTCCACCCAGGTGCCGACCGGCAGCACGCGCGCCAGGTTCGCGGCGATCCCGCCGCCCGTCACGTGGCTCAGGCTGTGGATCGCGCCGTTCAGCACCGGATCGCCGAGCACGCGGAGCAGCGGTCCGGTGTAGAGCGCGGTCGGCACGAGCAGCGCCTCGCCGTAGCTGGTGCCGAGATCCGCCGCGTGATCCGCGTAGGCGACGCCGCGATCGGCGAGGATGTGCCTGACCAGCGAGAAGCCGTTCGAGTGGAGTCCGGAGGCGGCCATGGCCAGCACCACGTCGCCGTCGCGCACGCGATCGGGGCCGAGCAGCTCGTCCGCCTCGACGACGCCGACGGCCGCACCGGCCACGTCGTAGTCGTCCTCGCCCAGCAGGCCGGGATGCTCGGCGGTCTCGCCGCCGACCAGCGCGGTACCGGTCGCCTCGCAGGCCTCCGCGATCCCGCGCACGATATCGGCGATGCGCTGGGGCACCACCTTGCCGCAGGCGATGTAGTCGGTCATGGCGAGCGGCTTCGCTCCGACCACGACGATGTCGTCGACGATCATCGCGACGAGATCCTGGCCGATGGTGTCGTGGATGTCCATGGCCTGCGCGATCGCGACCTTGGTGCCGACGCCGTCGGTGGCGCTGGCGAGCAGCGGGCGGCGGTACTCCTTGAGCGCCGACGCGTCGAAGAGTCCGGCGAAACCGCCGACGCCGCCGACCACCTCGGGCCCGTGGGTTCGCGCCACGGCCGACTTCATCAGCTCGACCGCGAGATCCCCGGCGGCCGTATCGACCCCCGCCCGGGCGTACGCGTTGGGTTCATCGACACGGTCGGAGTTAGGCTGGCTCACGCACCCAGCCTACCGTGCGGCGCGATGTGGGAGACTGGTCGCAGCCGCCGAATACGGCGGCCTCCCTCTTCTCGCAGGAGCATCCACTCAGCATGTGCGGAATCGTCGGTATCGTCTCCACCGAACCGGTCAACCAGCAGATCTACGACAGCCTGCTGCTCCTGCAGCACCGTGGTCAGGACTCGACGGGCATCGCCACGGCCGAGGGCGACCAGTTCCATATGGTGAAGGCGCGCGGCCAGGTCCGCGAGGCCTATCGCACCCGGGACATGCGGCAGTTGATGGGCGAGATCGGCCTCGGCCACGTCCGTTACGCCACCCGCGGCAACGCATTCCGCGAAGAGGAGGCTCAGCCCTTCTACGTGAACGCCCCCTACGGCATCATCCTGGTGCACAACGGCAACCTCACCAACACGCGCGAGCTCACCGCCGAGCTCTACAACGTGGATCGCCGCCACCTCAACACGCCCTCGCACACCGACCTGCTGCTCAACGTCCTCGCGAACGAGCTGCAGGCCGGCATCTCGGGTCTCTCGCTCACCGCGGACCAGGTGTTCGACGCCGTCTCGCGGCTGCATGAGCGGGTCGAGGGATCCTACGCGGCGATCGCGCTGATCGCCGGACACGGGCTCCTCGCGTTCCGCGACCCCTACGGCATCCGCCCCCTGGTGCTGGGTCGACGGGAAGGCGCCGGCGGTCGGGACGAGTGGATCGTCGCCTCCGAATCGCTCGTGCTCGAATCGGGCGGCTACGAGCTCGTGCGCGATGTCGAGCCGGGCGAGGCGATCCTGATCTCGCCGGACGGCTGGATGTACTCGCGCCAGTGCGCCGTGAACCCGCGCCTCGTCCCGTGCTCGTTCGAGTACATCTATCTGGCCCGCCCCGACTCGGTGCTGAGCGGCATCTCCGTCTACGAGGCCCGTCTGCGCCTGGGGGACATGCTCGCCGAGCAGATCACCGCCGAACTGCCGGCCGGCGACATCGACGTGGTCATGCCGATCCCGGACTCGGGCCGGCCGAGCGCCATGCAGCTCGCGGCGAAGCTCGGGATCGACTATCGGGAGGGCTTCTTCAAGAACCACTACGTCGGCCGCACGTTCATCATGCCCGGGCAGGCGGTGCGCAAGCGCAGCGTGCGCCAGAAGCTGAACGCCATGAGCTCGGAGTTCCGCGGCAAGAACGTGCTCCTCGTCGACGACTCCATCGTGCGCGGCACGACCTCCCGCGAGATCGTCGAGATGGCCCGCACCGCCGGAGCCGCCTCGGTGACCTTCGCCTCGGCCGCTCCCCCCGTGCTCTTCCCGCACGTCTACGGGATCAACATGCCGACGCGACGCGAGCTGATCGCCCACGGCCGCAGCTATGCGGAGATCGCGAACGAGATGAGCGCCGATCGCCTGATCTACCAGACCGTCGAGGGGATGGATCGCGCCATCCTCGCGGGGCAGGACCGGGTGACCGAGCTCGAGAGCAGCTGCTTCACCGGGAAGTACATCACGGGGAACATCGACGAGGAGTACCTCTCCTGGGTCGAAGCCACGCAGGAGAGCTGAACGAGGCCGGAGTAACCTCGTCCGCTCACGCGGCGGCAACGGCGCACGGAGCGATGCTCCGTCTCGAGCGCCTGGCCGGGGTCGAGGCCACGCAGGAGGGCTGAACGGATCGGAGTCGGCCTCTCCTGGGCGCGAAAAAAGCAGGGGCCTCTCGGCCCCTGCTTCAGGTCTGACTCCTCGACGGGGTCGAAGGCGACCCCGGAGGACTACTCCGACTTCTCGGTGCTCGGCTTCTCAGAGCTCGAGGCGTCGGCCTCCGACTTCGCGGCATCGGCACCCTCACCATCCTTGTCGGTGACCTCCTTCTTCAGGATCCGCATCGACTGGCCGAGGCTCCGCGCCAGCGCAGGCAGCTTCGGAGCGCCGAAGAGCAGGATGATAATGAAGAGGACGATCCAGATGTGAGGCCCGGCGAACAGGTTTCCCATAAGTCAATTACTCCGATCAATGAGTCTTGTCAGCTTATCGCACGTCGGTGTGCATCGCGAGGGCGGCCCCGCGGCTGCGCTTCGCCACACTGCCCAGCACCAGAGCCAGAACCGCTCCGAGAGTGAGTCCGATCACTGCCCCGATGACCAGCGCGAAACCGACCGCCTGGCCGAGCTCGTACGTCGCATCGGGCGCCACCGGGAAGGCGAGCGCAGCAATGGCTGCGATCACGGCGCCGATGGCGGCGCCCACAACCAGAATACGACCATACCGGACAGAACGTACAAGTCCCACCTCAGCTTCCGTACGCGGTGCCGCCGCCTCCGCAGCGGCCTCCCGCTCGGCCTGCGCCTGCGCGTCGTCGACCCGTGGAGCCTCGACGGCCTCGGGGGCGGGAACGCCGTCGGCGTCCGCCGCGTCGCCGGTCCCGGCCCGGCTCCCGGTCACGGGGGCAGGCTGCTCGGTCGGCTCGGTCTGTGTCATGTCCCTATTGTCTCAGGTCTCCCTGGGCGCCATCCGGATCACCGGCAGGAGCGAGGAGAGATCCGCACGCACCCCGGACGCGGTCACGCGTGCGGCGGCGAGCGCCTCGTCCCACTCCAGCGCCCCCGTGGCGAGCGCGAGCCAGGTCGCGGGATCGGTTTCGACGACTCCCGGCGGTGTGCCGCGGGTGTGCCGCGGGCCGGGAAGGCACTGCGTCGCGCCGAACGGCGGCACGCGCACCTCGAGCGCGTTGCCCGGTGCCCGCTCGGCGAGCTCCTCGAGCAGGAATCGCGTCGCCGTCGCGACGATCTGCCGCGCACCGTCGCCGGCGAGCGCGGCACGCACGGCGGCCATGCCGTCGGCCTCCGAGATCCTGCGCTTCGCCATGCCCACCAGCCTAGGGGCCGGGTCCGACCCCCGCGGGCCTCCGGAGCCCGCATCGCCGCTCGGCGCATCGCGCGCGCCGTATCGCTTCCACGAGGCGCACCCTCGGACACGACGTGCGCCCCGGAACCGCGACCGCGGCCAAGTAGGCTGGTCGGGTGAAGATTCTCGTGCTGGGGCCGGGTGCCCGCGAACACGCCATCGTCAAAGCGCTGCGCTCCGAGGAGGCCGCCCACGAGGTCGTGTGCGCGCCGGGCAATGCGGGCATCGCGGCCGAGGGCGTCGCCACCCCGAGCCTCGATTCCACCGATCCCGTCGCGGTGACGAACTTCGTGCTGGAGCACGGGTTCGATCTGGTCGTCATCGGCCCCGAGGCGCCGCTCGTCGCGGGCGTCGCGGATCCGCTCCGCGAGCGCGGCGTGCCCGTGTTCGGGCCGGGCCGGGCGGCGGCGCAGCTCGAGGGCTCGAAGGCGTTCGCCAAGCGCATCATGGCCGAGGCCGGCGTGCCCACGGGGCGCGCCGTACGCGTCGCGACCGAGGCGGAGGCCGCCGCCGTGCTCGACGATCTCGGCGCCCCCTACGTCGTGAAGGCCGACGGGCTCGCCGCGGGCAAGGGCGTGCTGGTGACCGAGGATCGCGCCGCCGCGCTCGCGCACGTCGCCGCCTGGGCGCCGCACGGCGAGGTGCTGATCGAGGAGTTTCTCGACGGCCAGGAGGTCTCGCTCTTCTTCTTCGCCGACGGCCACGACGTCATGCCGCTCAGCCCCGCTCAGGACTACAAGCGCATCTTCGACGGCGACGCGGGCCCGAACACCGGCGGCATGGGCGCGTACTCGCCGCTGCCCTGGTTGCCGGGCGGGAACGACGGCTTCGTCGAGGAGATCACCCGCACCGTGGCGCTGCCGACCGTGCGGCAGCTCGAGGACGAGGGCACTCCCTTCATCGGACTGCTCTACTGCGGGCTCATCGTCACGGCCGGGGGCGTGCGCGTGATCGAGTTCAACGCCCGGTTCGGCGATCCCGAAACCCAGGTCGTGCTCCCGCGGATGGCGTCGCCGCTCAGCACC
>CAMFIY010000096.1 GCA_945952575.1 uncultured Leucobacter sp. | reverse complement strand
CGAGCAAATAGGTCCAGGCGAAGCCGACCGCGGCGACCATGACTCCCGCCACCGCCGGGCCGACGGTGACTGCGGCGCCCATGGTGATGCCTCCGAGCGCCGCAGCCGCCGGCAGCAATTGCGTGGGCAGCAGGCGGGGCTGGATCGCACCCCGTGTCGCCCCCATGATCGTGGCGGACGCGGCGTTCACGGCGGCGAGGGCGTAGTACGGCCAGGTCGCCTCGACGCCGAGGAAGGCGATCGTGGTCATCGTGACGATGCTCGCCCAGGCCGCGCATGCCGTGATGAGCGCGACGGCGCGGCGATCGTAGCGGTCGGCGAGCGCACCGCCGACGAAGCCCGCGAGGATCATGGGGCCGAGCGCCCACAGCGCGACGAAGGAGACCGCGAGCGTCGAGTGCGTCAGCTCGTAGATGTGCAGGCCGACCGCGACGACCGTCACCTGCGCACCGATCTGCGACACGGAGGTGCCGATCCAGAGCCGCGCGAACGCCGGGCTCTGCTTCAGCGGCGTGATGTCGACCAGGAGGTCGCGAATGCTTCGGCGCCGAACGGACGGTTCGTCCGCGCTCCGCGCGTCTGCCCCCGGATCCTCCACCCTCGAACCCTACACCGCGGATCCACCTCCGCTGAATGGTCGCAACACGCCGTATCCGCCCGGTCCGAAGCGGCGTGTCGCGACTCCTCGCGAGGTGAGCCGGTCGATTCCGTGCCGAGCGGTAGCGTGGAGGTGTGTGGGACGACAGATATTCGGGGGACCCGGTCGCGGCGATGAAACCGCAGCGCGGGCCGGTGCAGCGCGAACAGGTGATGCTCGCGCGGGGGCTCGTGGTCGAGCACACCGAGACCGAGTTCTGCGGCGCCGTGGTCGGCGTGCGCGAGGGATTCCTCCAGCTCGAGGACTTCGACGGGGCGGTGCGATCCTTCCCGCTCGGCGACGGGTTCCTGATCGACGGGAAGCCCGTCGCGCTCGTCATGCCGAAACGCGCGCCGCAACCGCAGCGCACGGCCTCCGGATCCGTCGCCGCACCCCGGCAACGGGCGCGGGTCGCGATGCCGAGCCGCATATTCGTCGAGGGGCGGCACGACGCCGAGCTGGTCGAGCAGGTGTGGGGTGACGACCTGCGCGTCGAGGGCGTCGTGGTCGAGCTGCTCGACGGCGCGGACAACCTGGAGCAGGTGCTCGCGGAGTTCGGCCCGGGCCCGGGTCGCCGCGCGGGCGTGCTGCTCGACCACCTCGTCCGAGGCAGCAAGGAGACGAGGATCGCGGAACAGGTGGCGCGCGGACCGGGAGGCTCGAACGTCCTCATCGTCGGCCATCCGTTCATCGACATCTGGGCGGCGGTGAAGCCCGAACGCCTGGGACTGCAGGCTTGGCCGCAGATCCCTCGCGATATCGAATGGAAGACGGGGATCTGCCGCGCACTCGGCTGGCCGGCCGAGGAGCCCGCCGACATCGCCGACGCCTGGGCGCGGATCCGGGGACGCGTCCGCACGTATCGCGATCTCGAACCGAGCCTCCTGGGTCGGGTCGAGCAGCTGATCGACTTCGTCACCGACCCCGAGGCGCGCGGATGACCGCGGAGCGCTCGCCGAAGGCCTGGCCGCTGGCCGGACTCGGCTATCTCTATGCCACCGCGGTCGCCCTGATCTGGGGCGGGATCCTGAGCACCGGAGAGGTGCGCAGGATCGATGGGCTCTGGATCTTCACCGGTATGCCCAGATGGAGCTTCGGCCGCGGCGGGAGCTGCGTCGGCGGCTGCTATTTCACCGATGACAACATCGGGGAGGCTGTGCTGCGCCACGAGCGCGTGCACCAGGCGCAGTGGCGACGCTACGGCATGGCGATGCCGATCCTCTATCTGATCGCCGGTCGGGATCCGCTGAAGAACCGCTACGAGATCGAGGCCGGGCTCCGAGACGGCGGCTACCTGCGCTGATCAGGGAAAATACTCCGACGCGGGCATCCGGCGGGCGATCCTCGCCGCCAGAGCCGGACCTGACAAACGTAACAAGACGTTAACAAGCTGGCCACTTGCGCGACAATCGTCGGGATTCGACGTAATCTCGCGTTGACGCATGTGCATCGCCGCCGCCGTCCGAATCCGAACAGCGCGCGGCACCCGTTCGCGCACGAACCGAGGAGACTCCCCGTGACCGAGCCGTCAAGCACTGAGCCTTCAGCGAACCCCGAGCCGCAATACCGGAAGCGCAAGCGATCCACCGGCCGGATCATCATCGTCCTCGCCATTCTCGTCGTGGCCGCGGTCGCGGCCGTCCTGGCCTTCACGCTCGGCAAGGGAACCGGCGGCAACGGCGACAAGCCGAGCACCGGTCCGAGCGGCTCTCCCAAGTCCCTGACCGTCGGCCTCACGCTCGAGCCGACGAATCTCGACATCCGCAAGACCGCGGGCGTGGCTCTCGATCAAGTGCTGATCGACAACATCTACCAGGGTCTCGTGGGCCTCAAGTCGGGATCGGTCTCCGAGTATGTCCCGGTGCTCGCCGAGCAGCTTCCCGCGGTATCCGACGACGGGCTGACGTACACCTTCACGCTGCGCCAGGGCGTCGCGTTCGGCGAATCGGGCAACCCGCTCACCGCGAAGGACGTCGTCGACTCGCTGACCGCGACGCTGACCGAGGCGCTGCTCGGCTCGAAGGCGACCGTCACCGCTCCGGACGCTCAGACCGTCCAGATCGTGCTCGAGAAGCCGAACAGCCAACTGTTGTGGCAGCTCGCGAATCGCCCGGGCCTCGTCTTCGAAACCGCCTACACGGGAAATCTGTCCAACTCCGCGAACGGCACCGGCCCCTACCTGCTCGACAGCTGGAAGCAGGGCGACAGCATCACCTTCGCGAAGAACTCGAAGTACTGGGGTGAGGCTCCGACGCTCGATCGAGTGGTGTGGCGCTACATCCCCGACGGCAACGCGGCGGTCAACGCGGCGAAGGAGGGCGACGTCGACGTTCTCGCCCCCGTGACGGCGAGCCTGATCTCGCAGCTCAAGGACGACAAGAACTTCGTTCTCGGCCGAGCCGACAGCACCGATGTCTTCACCCTCGCCTACAACTCCGCGAAGGCGCCGCTCGACGATCCCCGTGTGCGCACCGCGCTCTCGAAGTCCATCGACAGCGATGCGATCATCGCGGCGTTCTATGGAGACGGCAAGGCGCTCGGGGGCCCGATCACCGACATCGAGCCCGCGTACGAGGATCTGACGAACATCAACTCCTACGATCCGGAGGGCGCCAAGAAGTTGCTCGCCGAAGCGGGCGTCAAGGATCTGAAGCTCACGGTCACGATCCCGAACTTCTATCCGACTGAAGCGATCAACCAGGTCGCCAGCGATTTCAAGGCGATCGGCGTGACGCTCAAGGTGGATCAGGTCGAGTTCGCCACCTGGCTCAGCGATGTCTATTCGGCGCCTGCAGACGGGAGCACCCGTGACTTCGACCTCAGCTATATCGATCACGCCGAGGCGCACGACTTCGTGAACTACGTCACCGAGGGCTACTACTTCGGCGCGGTGGACCCGAAGGCAGCCGACCTCTATGCGAAGTCGCTCTCGGCGACCGACCCGGCCGAAGCCGTCGATCTGGTCAAGCAGGCCGCGCGCATCGTCGCGAACGATGCCCCCGCGAAGTGGTTGATCAACTACACGCCGACCAACGCGGTGGGCGTGAAGGTGCACGGCTTCCCGACGAGCAATACCAACTCGCGGATCAATCTGCAGGGCATCACGGTCGACTGAGGACCGCCCACCCGGCGTGCAGGCGTCGGCGACCCGGACCGAGTCCCGGCCACCGACGCCTGCACCGAACTGAACGGCGCACCGGATGATCGCTCGATACGGCAGGTCCAGGGAGATCCCTCGCAATCCGACGCCCCTACCAGCGAATATCATCGAGAGGTGAGCCGCTTCCTCGTCGTCCGAGCCCTGACGCTCACCGTGGGCCTGCTGCTGGCGAGCTTCATCATCTTCGCAGCGCTCCGCCTGCTCCCGGGCGACGTGGCCCAGGTGATCGGCGGCACGACCGCGACGCCGGAACAGGTCGCGGAGCTGCGCGCGCAACTCGGGCTCGACGAGCCGATCCTGACCCAGTACGCGCACTGGATCGCCGGGATCTTCACCGGGGATCTCGGCAGGTCGGTGATCTCGGGCAGCCCGATCGGCGCGGAGCTCGCGCAGAAGGCTCAGGTCACCGTCCCGCTCACCCTCTACTCGCTGCTGGTCGCAGCGATCATCGCGCTCCCCCTCGGTGTGCTTGCCGCGTATCGCCGGAACACCCTCCCCAGCCGGGCGCTCTCCGTGATCGGCACGGGCGCCGCAGCGGTGCCGATCGTCTGGGCCGGTCTGCTCGGCACGATCGTCTTCTCAGCCTGGCTGGGCTGGCTGCCGGCTCAGGGTTTCCCCATCGACGGCTGGTCGGATCCGCTCGCGGCGATCCGCTCGCTCACGCTGCCTGCCCTGACGATCGGTCTGGTGGTCGGCGCGATCCTCTTCCGCTTCGTGCGCAGCGCCACGCTGAGCGCGCTCGGCGCCGAGCATGTGCGCACCGCCATGTCCCAGGGACACACGCGACTGAGCGCGCTCGTCCGTCACGGACTCCCGGGAGTCGGTTTGTCGATCGTGTCGCTCCTCGGACTGCAATTCGCCGAGCTCCTGGTCGGCGCGGTGGTCCTCGAGCAGTTGTTCGCGCTGCCCGGGCTCGGCCGGATGCTGGTCGAAGACGTCAACAACCGGGACCTCATCAAGGTGCAGAGCACGCTGTTCGTCCTCACCGCCGCCATCCTGATCCTCGGCGCCGCGGTCGATGTGGTGCACCGCATCATCGACCCCCGGCTGCGCGTCGAGGGCGAGGAGGACCGATGAGCACCGCTCCGAGCGCTCCCCCGGCCCCGCTGCACCGTCGGCGCATCCTCTCGACGCTCGTTCGCACGCCGCGCGGGTTGTTCCCGCTCATCGTGCTCGGACTGCTCGTGGTCGCCTGCCTGCTCTCCTTCGTCTGGCTGCCCGCGGACCCGAACCATTCGAGCGCGTACGACGCCTGGCTGCCGCCGTCCGTCGAGCACTGGCTCGGCACCGACGGCAGCGGCCGCGATCTCGCCGCCCGCCTCATGGCCGGCAGCCGGGTCACCGTGCTGATCGTGCTCGGCACGGGAATCGTCGCGGGTACCGTCGGCCTGATCCTTGCCGTCTTCGCGGCGCTCGGGCCACGTTGGCTCCGCGAGTCGCTCGCGATACTCATCGATGTGCTGATCGCCTTCCCCACGCTGCTGCTGGCGATCATGCTCGCCGCGGTGTTCGGCGGCGGCCTCGCGATCGTGGTGGTCGCGGTGGGTGTGGGCTACGGCGTCTCGATCGGGCGCGTCGTGCGCGCCGAGCTGCGCCAAGTCGCCTCCGAGGACTTCGTGCTCGCCGCCCGGGCGGCCGGTCTCGGACGCGGTGCGATCCTGCGCACGCATCTGCTGCCGGGCATCGCGTCGGTGTTCACCGTGCAGATCTCACTCTCGATGGGGCTCGCGATCCTCGCCGAGGCGGGCCTGAGCTACCTCGGCTTCGGCGCCCCCCACGACGTGCCCTCGTGGGGGCGGATGCTCGCCGACACGCAGGCCTACATCGCGGCGCATCCGATCGTGGTCCTCTGGCCGGGCCTCGCCATCACGCTCACAGTGCTCGCGTTCTACCTGCTCGGCGACGCCCTGCGCGATGCGATGGATCCGACGCTCCGTTCGAGAGGCGGTGACGCATGAGCGCGCCGCGACTCGTCGTCACCGGCCTGTCGGTCGCGATCGGCGGCACCGAGCTCCTGCACGGCCTCACCTTCGAGATCGAGCCGGGCGGCCGGCTCGGCCTGATCGGCGGATCCGGATCGGGCAAGACGCTCACCGCGCTCGCGATCGCCGGGCTCCTGCCCGAGAACGCCCGGATCAGCGGGTCCATCCGGCTCATCTTCGAGGACGGAGGCGAACGCGAACTCGTCGGACTCGACGACGCCGGGTTCGCGGAACTGCGCGGCGACCGGATCGGCATGGTGTTCCAAGAGCCGAAGACCGCACTCAACCCGCTGCGACGGCTGGGGCGGCAGATGACGGAGGCGCTGGCGCTGCACTACTCGCTGACGCGGGCGCAGCGGCGCGAGGCGGCACTGCGCCTGGCCGGCCGGGTCGGGCTCGGCGATCCCGAGCGCATGGTGCGGGCGTATCCGCACGAGGTCTCCGGCGGCCAACGACAGCGCGCCGCGATCGCCGCCGCCATCTCCGCGAACCCCGGGCTGCTGCTCGCCGATGAGCCGACGACCGCACTCGACGTGACCGTGCAGCGCGGGATCCTCGGTCTCTTCCGCGAGATCACCGAGTCCGACGAGTGCTCGCTGTTGTTCATCACCCACGACCTCGCCGTGATGTCCCGGGTGGTGGATCGCGTCCTGGTGCTGGACGACGGCCGGATCGTCGAGCAGGGCGAGATCGCATCGATTCTGAGCGCGCCGCAGCATCCGGTGACCCGGGCGCTGATCGACGCGGCGGGAGGTGACGCATGAGCACGTCTCCGGGTGCGGGCGCGGGATCCCTCGGCGGCGCCCAGGCGACCCCGAGTTCGGGCGCAGCCCTCATCGCGGCCACCGGGCTGAGCAAGCACTACCGCGTGCCACCGTCACGCGTGTTTCAACGCGCATCCCGCACGATCGCGCTCGAGGGCATCGACCTTTCGATCGCACGCGGTGAGAGCGTCGCCGTCGTCGGCGAATCGGGATCGGGGAAGTCGACGCTTCTGCGACTGCTGCTCGGGCTGAGCCGCCCGAGCTCCGGATCGGTGAGCTTCGACGGCCGGCCCGTCGACCCCGCGCGCGACGACCTGCTCTGGCTGCGCCGGCGCACGGGCATCGTGTTCCAGGACCCGTACTCGTCTTTCGACCCGCGTCGAACGATCGGGCAGACCGTGGCAGAACCGCTGATGGCGTCCGTGCGGAACGGTTCGTCCGGGCCCCGCGAGCTCGGACAGCGCGAGACGGTCAGAGCGATCCTCGACCGTCTGGAACTCCCGAGGGACGCAGCAGACCGCTATCCGCAGGAGTTCTCCGGGGGCCAGCGCCAGCGCATCGCCGTGGCGCGCGCACTGGTGCACGGCCCGGAGCTGCTCCTCGCGGACGAGCCGGTCAGCGCGCTCGACGTGCTGGTGCGCGGGCGGCTTCTCGGGCTCCTCGCGGAGCTCAGGCGAGAACTCGGCCTCACGCTCGTCACGGTGACGCACGATCTGGGAATCGTTCCACGGATCGCCGAGCGGATCATCGTGATGCGCGCAGGTCGGATCATCGAGGCCGGCACCACGGAGCAGATCTTCGCGGAGCCCCGTGAGGACTACACGCGCGAACTCATCGCCGCGCTGCCGCGGCTGCCCTGAGTCCGCTACGGGCGCATCGGCGAGGGCGTGCGGATCGGTCGCTCAGCCCTCGGCGTGCAGCTGGTGCAGGCTGCTGAGCACCGCATCGCGCAGAGACTGCGGGGCCGCCTCATCGCACGCTCGCCGCACCGCCACCGTCAGCTTCTCGAAGACCTGCTGCTCGTCCCGGCACTCGGGGCAGTTCGCGAGGTGCTCCCGGATCGGCTCGCAGTCGATCTCGCGCAGCTCGCCGCGGATCAGCTCTTCGAGGTTCGCACGCGCGTGCGCGCAGTCGCATCCGCTCATTTCGATTTCCTCTCCGTCTTGCGGGCGGTTCCGGCGTCGACGCCGAAGCCCTGTTCTCTCGCGTAGTCGCCCAGTGCCTGCCGCAACCGGGATCGACCGCGATGCAGCCGGCTCATCACAGTCCCGATGGGGCGCTCGATGATGTCGGCGATCTCCTGATAGCTGAATCCCTCCACGTCCGCCAGGTAGACGACCATGCGGAAGTCCTCGGGCAGCTCGTTCAGCGCGTCGGTCACCACCGTCGCGGGCGTGCGGTCGATCGCCTCGGCCTCCGCTGATCGCGACGACATCGCGGTCGTCGACTCGGCGCCGCCCAGCTGCCAGTCCTCGAGCTCATCGACCGCGCCGAGGAAGGGCTCCCGCTGCCGCTTCCGATAGGTGTTGATGTACGAATTCGTGAGGATCCGGTACAGCCACGCCTTCAGGTTGGTGCCTTCGCTGAAGCTCGCGAAGGCGGCGAAGGCCTTCGCGAACGTCTCCTGCACGAGATCCTGCGCATCCTGAGGGTTGCGCGTCATCTTCATCGCCGCACCGTAGAGCTGATCCAGGTACGGGAGTGCGTCACGGGTGAACCGCGCCTCGAGGGCGGCGCGATCGACGTCGGCAGAACTGGTGGTCACAGCATCCAACAGTAGCGTCACCCGTCACCCGCTTCCTCTGATCGCCTGCAGGTAGAGTGGACAACGGCAGACACGGCCGTTTTATTCCTTCGGAGGCGCTTCTTTCCATGCTCGAAGCCAAGCTGAACACAGGCCGCGGCGCAGAGGACCCGTCGGGCCGGGAAGAGGGCGCGGCAGAGGGCGCGCCCGACTGGACGGCGCCGACCGTCGACGCCCCGATCGAGGCGACTGTCTCCATTCCGGGCTCGAAGTCGCTGACCGGGCGCGAACTGATCCTGAGCGCGCTCGCCGACGGCCCCGGCGTGCTGCACGCACCGCTGCGCTCGCGCGACTCGCAGCTGATGGTCGAGGCGTTGCTGGAACTCGGCACCGAGATCGAGGAGATCGATGAGTCGGGCGCGCCCGGGCTGCGCGTCATCCCGGCCGAGGAGCTGACCGGTTCGACCAGCATCGCCTGCGGTCTGGCCGGGACCGTGATGCGCTTCGTGCCTCCGGTGGCGGCGCTCGCGCTGGGGCCGACGGCATTCGACGGGGATCCGTATGCGCGCAAGCGGCCGATGCGGCCGGTGCTCGATGCGCTGCGCTCGCTCGGCGCCGACATCTCGGACGAGGGCCGCGGCGCCCTCCCCTTCACGGTGCACGGCACGGGATCGTTGCGCGGCGGACGCGTCGAGATCGACGCGTCGCTCTCGAGCCAGTTCGTCTCGGCGCTCCTGCTCAGCGCGCCCCGGTTCGACGAGGGGGTGCACATCGTGCACACGGGCGCGCGCGTGCCGAGCCTCCCGCACATCGAGATGACGCTCGAGGCGCTGCGCGAGCGCGGCGTCGAGGCCGGCTCTCCCGCGGCGGGCGAGTGGCGCGTCGCGCCCGGACCGATCCGGGCGCGAGACCTCACCATCGAACCG
>CAMFIY010000095.1 GCA_945952575.1 uncultured Leucobacter sp. | reverse complement strand
TGTCCGGCAACGCGTTGATGCGGTTCAGGTTGACAGGTCGTCATTAGAGCTCATTTCGATCGCTAGCGCCCATCAGAGGATGAGCACCGACGATCAAACATCCTGAGGACACGGCGAGCGGACGGGAAAAGTTTGAATCCTCCACGCACCCCAAGTGATGAGGTTCAAACTTTGCCTCTGATTCAGGAGAAATAGTTCAGAAGCGACAAGACGGAACAGCGCCCGTAGGCGCTATCGCACAAGAAACGACGAGACAAAGATCAACCGGCCGCGCAATCGCGGCCTGTTGCAACAGTTTCGAAGTGCCCCGGAGAGGAATCGAACCTCCGACACCTTCTTTAGGAGAGAAGTGCTCTATCCACTGAGCTACCGGGGCGGAGCGGCGAGCCGCAACCTCTGAGAGTCTACTCGGGCCGAGGGATCCGTGCGGCCGCCTGCCAACCCGTGAGCCAGCGCTCGAGCCGCTCATACGCCTCGCGGCGCGGCGCGGCGCCGGAGAGGAAGACGTCGTGCAGCGCGCCGTCGATGCGCTCCACGGTCACGGAGCCGCCGAGCTTGAGCGCCGCCTTCGCGACCTCGTCCACCTCGAGCACCGTGTCCGCCCGGGTGAGATCCTCACTCCATCGCGTCGGCAGCGCATAGCGCGCGGAGAGCAGCACCTGGACCGGCGTCCCGATCCCGAGCCCCAGCTGCACCTGCGCGTGCCCCGCGAGGATGGCGCGCAGCCAGCCCGACGTGACGCCCTGCGCCCGCTCTGGCCGCCACTCGAGATTGATCCGGGCGATCTCCTCCTGCGGCCCCACCTCGTGCTGCGCCCGCGTGTAGTAGCCGAAGTCGAGCTGCGGGGCGAAGTCGCGCGGGTAGAGCCTCGCGCTGAGATCGATGATGGGTGCGAGCATCTGCCGGCCGGCCCGGGCCAGCTGGAACTCGAGCCACGGGCTGTTGAGCACCAGGGCATCCGCACGATCCGGGTGCCGCGACGCCCACAGGCTCAGGATCAGGCCGCCCGTCGAGTGCCCGAACAGCACCAGCCGCCGATCCTGCTCCGCACTCTCTCGGATCGCATCCAGCGCGAGCTCGATCTCCTCGTCGTAGTCCGAGAGCCGCTCGATGTACCCCGGAAGCTGACCCGGGCGCAGGCTCCGTCCGTAGCGGCGCAGATCCAGAGCGAAGAACCGCGCACCGCGCGCCGTCCAGAAACCCGCCATCTCCCGTTGGAAGAAGTAGTCGGACCAGCCGTGCACGTAGAGCACATCCACGTCCTCGAGCGCGCGCTCCTGCCCGAGCACTCTCGCGAAGAACCCTCTGGGCTGCGGCAGCGCGCGCACCAGCGTCGCGACCAGCGGCCCCTCGACTCCGCTCGGCTCGGCCTTCAGCCCGAGATCGGTGCACTCGAAACCCGCGCCGAGCACATCCGCACGCCAGACCGTCATATCGTCATCCTACGCGCGGGCCCCGCTCACCCGATCAGACTCGGTTGGAGATCGCGCAGCGTCCGGGAATGCATCATCCGCCGCACACCGAGCGCCGACACGAGTACCGCGATCACGAGCACGGCCGCGAGCTTGATCGCGTCGTCGAGCGCGCCGCTCAGATCGCCGCCGTACATGAGCTGACGCAGTCCGTCGACCGCGAACGACATCGGGAGATAGTGGTGCAGCGTCGCGAGGGGCTCCGGCAGCGTCTGCCACGGGAAGGTGCCGCCCGCCGTGACGAGCTGGATCACCATGAGCACGAGCCCCATGAACTGGCCGACACTGCCGAGCCACACGTTGAGCGCGAGGATGATCGCCGCGAACGTCGCCGACGCGAGGGCCATCAACCCGTAGAACGCGAACGGGTGCGAGACGTCGAAGCCGAGGGAGCCCCACACGATGCCGAAGAGCGCGAGCATCTGCACGGCGCCGAGCAGCGCCGGCATCCCCCAGCCGGCGAGCGCGACCCGCACGGGTGCGCGCAGCGCTGTCACGGCGCGCGAGGAGACCGGCTTCAGGATCAGGAACAACGCGTAGATGCCGATCCACGCCGCCAGACTCACGAAGAACGGCGCGAGCCCGGCGCCGTACGTGCCTGCTGAGGTGACCTGGTCGGTCTTCACGCTGACCGGCGAGGCGATGTTCGCCGCCTGCTTCGCGCGCAGCTCGGCCGTGCTCTCCGGCAGCTTCTCGACGCCGGCCGCCAGCCCGTCGGCGAGCCGGCCGATGCCCCGCTCGAGCTTGATCGCACCCCCGGACGCGTCGGCGATGCCCTGCGACAGCTTGGGGGTCGCATCCGCGAGCTGTTTCGCGCCGGCGGCGAGTCGGGAAGCGCCGGACTCGAGCTGATCGAGCTTGCCGCTGGTCGCCTGGACTTTGCCGTTCGCCTCGTTCAGCCTGGCGCCCGCCGCATCGACCCGGGACATGATCCGGTCGATGGCCGCCTCGCTGAGACCGCTCGCCTTCAGATCCTTCAGGATCGCAGCGCGATCGCCGGCCAGACCGTCCGCCGCCTGCTGGCTCAATGCGGCAACGTCGCGGCCGACCTGTGCGATCTGCGCGTCCGCGGCCGCGACCTGCGCCGCACCGTCGGAGAGCTGCTTCGTCTGCGCCGGCAGATCCGCGGTCTTCTTCTTCAGCGTGCCGAGCCCATCGGCGAGGCTGCCCGCACCGTCCTGCGCGGTGACCGCACCGTCGCGCGCCTTGCCCAGCGAGCCGCGGATCTCGGCGATGCCGTCCAGCAGCGCCCGGGACGCCTCCTTGTTCACCGAGCGGACGACCTGCTGCTGGATCCGCTTCACCGCCTGCTCCCCGATGGTCGAGGCCAGGTAGCTGTTCGCGTCGTTGGTGGTGAGGATGACCTCGGCCTTGTATGGCGCGTCGCTGCGGGAGGACTGCAGGGCTTCGCTGAAATCCTCCGGAAGCGTCACGATGAAGTCATACTCCCCCGACTTGACGCCGACGGCCGCATCGGCCGCGCTCACGCGATGCCAGTCGAAGCTGCCGTCCTCGATCAGGCTGTCGGCGACCTCGTCCCCGACGACACGCATCGAACCGTCGACCTCGACACCCGTGTCGGCGACCACGAGCGCCACCGGAACCTGGTCCAGCCGTGCGTACGGATCCTGATTCGCCCAGAGGTAGAGGCCGCCGTAGAGCAGCGGCACGCACATCAGCGCGACGAAAGCGAGGCGAGCCATCTTCGTCGCCCAGAGCCGGGCGAACTCCGCGCCGATCATCGGCAGGATCTTCATGCCCGCTCCTCCGTCTCGCTGCCCGCCACCGCCGAATCGTCCGCAGAGGGATCGGCATCGGTGCGCAGGGGCATCACCTCTCCGGTGCGCCATCCGTCCGGATGGGCCGCGATCGCCGCTCGGGCCGCGCGACCCGCGATCACCAGTACCGCCGGCCCGGCCGCCGCGAGCTCGCACGCGATTCCCCACCATGCCTCGGGATCGCCGCCATGACGATCGGGGGACACCAGGACGATGCCTTGCACCCCCGGCCGCTGAAGCGCCAGTTCGCAGAGCACCCGGATCCGCGCCTCGGGATCCACCTGCCCGATCGGCACACCCGACTGCCCGCGCAGCCCGAATCGCTCCAGCTCGCGCCGAGCGCGGACGATGCCGGCCGGACGCCCCGCGAACATCAGCTCCTCGGCCACGACGTGCACCAGCGTCACGTCGGAGTGGGGTTCGCTCACCGAGGGCGCGTCGACGAGCGCGAGCGAGCGCCGGAGGCCGGCGGTGTCAGCCGCCCCGTCCAGCGTGACCGCCCCGGAGTCCGGCCGCATCCGGCCCGTCATGATCAGACCGAGGACGGTCGGCCGCTGCTCGGTCTCCGCCTCCACGAAGACCGCCGTACCGGAGGTCATGGATACGTCGGTGGCGGGGAGCGCCCGGCCGTTCGACCCCTTGCTGACTCCTGTCGCTCGAACCCTCACCGGGTCTCCTCTCGCGCAGCCGGACGGACTGACATGATCCTAGTCTTCTCGCCGCGGCGGAACCCGCGCGGCGCAACAGAAAAGGCGCCGCCATGGGCGACGCCTTCATCTGGAAACGTGTGGTGTGCGAAACTCGCGCTCAGCCGATCCGCACGACATAGGCGGGAGCCTGGCCGTACGAACGGTAGTCGGCGACGACGGTGGTGCCGTTGTACCCGCCGTGCACCGCCTGGCCGTTGCCGATGTAGATCGCGACGTGGGGCTGGCCGGGCCAGACCAGGATGTCACCCGGAGCGTAGGATCCCGAGGTGACGATCTTGCCGAAGCCGTTGAAGCCCTCGACGCCCACATCCCCCACCGAGTAGCCGATGGCCCGCATCGCGCGCTCGACCATCGCGGTGCAGTCCTGCGCGTCGCCGAGCTGTGCGAGCGCCGCGGCCACGAGACCCGATGCGCCCTTGCCCGCGGGCAGATCCTTGCCGCTGAAGCCACCGCTACCGGTGCCCGGTTCGGCCCGCAGACCGTCCGCGACCGCGGTGACGGCCTTCGGCTCCGCCTTCTTCGCCACCGGAGCCTGCGTGTCGATCGAGGAGTCCTCGGCGAACGCCGTGGTGAGCTCCTGCTGCTGCACCGGAGTGTAGTAGCGGGCCTCTTCGACCTCCGCGGTCGCGTAGGCGGGGAGGGCGAAGACACCGACGAGCCCGACACTGATGACGCCTGCCGCGACGGTGCGGGCGAGCTTCCCAGCGGTCGACGACTTGCGGGCCGCCCTGACCGTCACTGCGGCTCCGGGAGTATGAACTGAACCGGGGTGCTGAATCAAATTTTTTGCCTTACGTATCGTTCTCGATGAGAGAAACGGCCCGTTTGGACCAAAGATCCTGATTAGCCTAACCGAAGATCACGGAATTGTCACGCTGCGGTTACGATTCCTCCGAGCACCCTCGAGATCCGCATGAAATCAACGTTCCTGAGAAATTGCATTGTTCGATATCGAGTGAAATCTCAAGTCCTGGTCGAAGGTTTTCAGACCACTCCCTGGTCGATCATCGCGCCTGCCACCGTCACGAACCCGGCCGCATTCGCACCCAGGACGTAGTCGCCGGGGCGCCCGTACCGTTCGGACGCCGCGAAGCTCGCGTCGTGGACCTCCCGCATGATCCGATGCAGCCGATCCTCGCTCTCCGCGAAGTCCCAGCGATCCCGCGCGGCGTTCTGGCTCATCTCGAGCGCCGAGGTCGCGACCCCGCCGGCATTCGCGGCCTTGCCCGGCGCGAACAGCACCCCGGCCTGCTGGAAGAGCTCCACCGCCTCCGGCGTCGTCGGCATGTTCGCGCCCTCGGTCACCGCACGCACGCCGCCGGCGATCAGCCTGCGCGCCGCACCCTTGTCGAGCTCGTTCTGAGTGGCGCACGGGAACGCCAGCTCTCCCGGCACCTCCCACACCGATCCGCCCTCGACGAAGCGCGCACCCGGCCGGCGTGCGACGTACTCCGAGATCCGCGCCCGCTCCATCTCTTTGAGCTGCTTGAGCAGCGCCACGTCGATCCCGCGCTCGTCGACGATGTACCCCGACGAGTCCGAAGCGGTGATCGCGCGGCCGCCCAGCTGCTCGACCTTCTCGATCACGTAGATCGCGACGTTGCCGGATCCGGAGACGATCGCGTCACGGCCCTCGATGCCCTCCCCGGCCCGCTCGAGCATCTCCTCGGCGAAGTAGACGGCCCCGTAGCCGGTGGCCTGCGTGCGGACCTCCGCACCGCCCCACCCCGTGCCCTTGCCGGTGAGCGCACCCGACTCGTGACCGTTGGTGAGCCGACGGTACTGCCCGAAGAGGTAGCCGATCTCCCGACCGCCCACCCCGATGTCGCCGGCGGGCACATCCGTCTGCGCGCCGATGTAGCGATAGAGCTCGGTCATATAGCTCTGGCAGAATCGCATCACTTCGAGATCGCTCCGGCCGCGCGGATCGAAGTCGGATCCGCCCTTGCCGCCGCCGATGCGCTGCCCGGTCAGCGCGTTCTTGAAGATCTGCTCGAAACCGAGGAACTTCACGACCGAGAGATTCACGCTCGGATGGAAGCGGAGCCCGCCCTTGAACGGGCCGAGCGCCGAGTTGAACTGCACGCGGAAGCCGCGATTGACCCGCACCCGGTTCTCGTCGTCCACCCAGGGCACCCGGAACATGACCTGCCGCTCCGGCTCGACCAGCCGCTCGAGCACGTCTGCCTCGACGATCTCGGGGTGCTCGGCGAGCACCGGGACCAGCGTGTCGAGCACTTCCCTCACGGCCTGCAGGAACTCGGGTTCGTTCGGGCTGCGCCGCTCGACGACCTCGGCGACGGCGCGGACATGTGCTTCGGGGGTGACTGGCGGCACTCTCGACTCCTTCGTTCTGGTATCAGCTCCATCCTCGGCGCGACCGATCGGCCCACCGCAGGGTTCAGGCGGGTAGGCGGGTCAGGGGATGATGAAGATGTGCGCGGCGGTCTCCTCGGAGAGCTCGATCGCCGCATCGGCGCCGCCCTCCGCCTCGATGCGCACGTACGCGCCCGCCCTGGCGAACCGCGCCCGGTTCCCGGGCCGGATGCCTGCGTCCGCGATCCGGGAGAGCAGCTCGGGATCGAATTGCAACGGCTCCGCGAGTCTCCGGATCGTCGCCTCGATCGCGCCGCCGCGTTCGTCGAGGACGCTCACCACGCTCTCGACGCCGGATTGGAAGGCGGGGGTCGGCCGCGCACCCAGGCCCTCGAGGCCCGGGATCGGATTGCCGTACGGCGACTCCGTCGGGTTGTTCAGGATCCCGAGCAGCTTCCGCTCCACCTGCTCGCTCATCACGTGCTCCCAGCGGCAGGCCTCCTCGTGGAGGTACTCCCACTCGAGGCCGATGACGTCGGCGAGCAGGCGCTCGGCCAGGCGGTGCTTGCGCATCACCCGCACGGCCTTGCCCCGCCCCTCATCGGTGAGCTCGAGGTGGCGGTCGTCGGTCACGACGACCAGACCGTCGCGCTCCATCCGCGCCACGGTCTGCGAGACGGTGGGGCCGGAATGGCCGAGGCGCTCCGAGATCCGGGCACGCAGCGGCACGATGCCCTCCTCCTCGAGCTCGAGGATCGTGCGGAGATACATCTCGGTCGTATCGATGAGGTCGGTCATCCCACACCTTCCGCCAGTGCCGAACCCCCAGCTTAGTGGTCGCACCGGCAGCTCGCTGGGACGACGATCCGCGACCCCGCCGCGAAGTAGACTCGAGGAATGCCTGACATCGCGATCCCCGCCGACCTCCTGCCCGCCGACGGACGATTCGGCTGCGGGCCGTCGAAGGTGCGGACCGAGCAGCTCGACTTCCTCGCCTCGCTGCAGCCGCATCTGCTCGGCACCTCGCACCGGCAGGCGCCCGTGAAGACTCTGGTCGGCAGCGTCCGGTCGGGCCTCGCCGAACTCTTCGGCGCACCCGACGGATACGAGATCCTGCTCGCCAACGGCGGTGCGACCACGTTCTGGGACTCGGCCGTGCACTCGCTGATCGAGCGTCGCAGCCAGCACCTCGCCTTCGGCGAGTTCGGCGCGAAGTTCGGCAAGGCCGCCGCTGCCGCGCCGTGGCTCGAGGATCCCGACATCCGCGAGGCCGCAGCCGGATCGCGCAGCGAGGCCGCGGCCGTGGCGGGCGTCGACGTGTACGCCTACCCGCACAACGAGACCTCCACCGGCGTCATGACCCGGGTGAGCCGGGTGGCCGGCGATGCCGGTGCGCTCACCGTGGTCGACGCGACGAGCGGAGCGGGCGGGCTCGACTTCGACGCCCGCGAGATCGACGTCTACTACTTCTCTCCGCAGAAGAACTTCGCGAGCGACGGCGGGCTGTGGTTCGCGCTCGTCTCGCCCGCCGCGATCGAGCGGATCGAGCGGATCGCGGCCTCGGGCCGCTACATCCCGGAGACGCTGAACCTCGCCGGCGCGATCGAGAACTCCCGCAAGGATCAGACGCTGAACACGCCCGCGCTCGCGACGCTCGCGCTGATGGACGAGCAGGTCCGCTGGATCAACGGCAACGGCGGCCTCGCCTGGGCCGCAGCGCGCACCGCGGAGAGCTCGGCCGTGCTCTACGACTGGGCGGAGCGCACTCCGGTCGCCACGCCCTTCGTATCGGACCCCGCTCACCGCTCCAACGTCGTCGTGACCATCGACTTCGACGAGTCGGTCGATGCGGCAGCCGTCTCGCAGGCGCTCCGCGCGAACGGCGTGGTCGACACCGACCCCTACCGCAAGCTCGGCCGCAACCAGCTCCGCATCGCGACCTTCACCGCGATCGATCCCGACGACGTACGTGCGCTGACCGCGTCGATCGACTACGTGTTGGAACGGCTCGCCTAGTCAGGCTGCGTCGGCGCCGACGCGCAGTCCGGCCGGCGCGTCCACCACGATGACGGCGGGTGCACGATCCGCGATCGCGGCTCGCAGCCGCGCCTCCAGCTCCTCAGGCGTGCTCAGCCGCGCGCTCGCGAGCCCGAAGCCCGCAGCGATCGCCGCGAGATCCTGCGCGCTGGTCTGCACGCCCGCCGGGCGGATCCCCTCTCGCTGGAAGGACGTCTCGATCTCCCGGTAGCCTCCGTTGTCCCAGATCACGAGGGTGAGCGGGACGCCGAGGTCGCGAGCCGTCGCGAGCTCGGCGAGCGTGAAGAGAGAGCCGCCGTCACCGGCGAGCGCGACGACCGGGCGGGATCCCGACCCCACGGCTGCGCCGATCGCCATCGGGAGGGCGGGACCGAGCGTGCCGAATCCGTAGGGCGCAAGCCATCTGCCCGGGGTATCGAGCCGCAGGAGCCCGTGCGACTGGTAGGCGACCTGGGCCGAGTCGGCGACGAGCACCACCTCATCGGTGATCGCGCGCTCGACCGCCTCGATCCACCGGCCGTACGGGTCGGCTGCTCGCTCCTCGGCAAGCTCCGTCCGCACCGCGGCGGCGCGATGCTCCCCGCCGTTCGCACCCCGGCCCATCGGCTCGGACGGCAGCGAGTCGATGGCGAGCTCGATGAAATCGGCCACCCGCATCTCGACGGTCGGGAGCGGCAGCCCCGGGGGCTCGGAGCCCGCGTCGATGTCGACCCGGATCAGCTTCGCCGGATCCGGGTTCGGCGGCGACACGGCGAAGCCCTCGGAATCCGAGAGCTCGGTGCCGAGCCCGAGCACGAGGTCGGCGTCGACCAGAAGGCGGTGCGCGCTCGGGAAGAAGGCGCTCACCCCGGCGGACAGCGGATGCGCCTCCGGGAGCAGCCCCTTCGCGTTGCCGGTCAGAATCACCGGGGCATCGATCCGCTCGGCGGG
>CAMFIY010000094.1 GCA_945952575.1 uncultured Leucobacter sp. | reverse complement strand
CGGGGAGCGAACCGCCGCAGCGAAAGGGAAAGTGGCGGAGACGGAGGGATTTGAAATCGCGCCGATGGTAACCGAGACCCGCTGAAACCGCGTGATTCCGCGGATCCTGACGTCGCCGGCATCCGCTTGGATCAGGTCGATTCGGTTCCATTCGTGGCAGAAACGTGGCAGCGATTCAGAGCCTTCACTCCGCTATCACGCGAGCAGGGTTTCCCCGATGTACCCGCCCTCGGCGCAGCCCGGCGGCACGGCGAACACCGCCGATCCGATGGGAGTTGTCCATTCGTTGAGCAGGTCGAGGTCGTCCAGTCGGCGCTGGATGGGCGTGAACTGCGCATCGACGTCGGCCTGAAACGAGACGAAGACGAGTCCGGAGTCGGAGACTTCGGACCCGGCGGGTCGCTCGTCGTAGTTGTAGGCGCGTCGGAAGATGCGCTGCGTCGTGTCGTCGGGTCGCGCGCGCCGCATGTGGGAGAACTCGGGGATCACCGGGAAGCCGATCGACGTCTTCGCCTCGAAGTCGGGTTCGTCGTGCTCACTGGTGCCGGTGAGCGGCGCACCGTTGGAGAGCGAGCGCCCCACGGACTGCTCGCGGCCGGAGCGGTCGAGCTTGTCCCACTTGTCGAGGTTCATGTGGATGCGGCGCACGACCATCCCGGTCCCACCCGCGAGCCATCCCTCGTCCGCCCAGACGACCGTGTCGAACTCGGTCGTCCCGGGCTTCGGGTTGGATGTCCCGTCGACCTGACCGAACAGGTTCCGCATCGTCGTGCCGGGGGCGACGGATCCGTAGGCGCGGCGGAAGCCCTGCTGCGTCCACCGGACCGTCGCGAAACCGCGCGCATCCTTCAGCAGCATGCGCGTCGCGTGCGCGACGGTGAGTGGATCATCGGCGGCCACCTGAATCAGCAGATCACCGTGGCTGAGCTCTTCCTGCAGCCGGTCCACCGCGAACGCCGGCAGGGGCTGCAGCCAGGCTGGCGCCGTGCCGGCGGCGCGGGCGACGAATGCGGGGCCGAATGCGAACGTGACCGTGAGCCGGGCGGGCGTCAGAGCGAGCTCGGGTTCGGAGTCGGCGAGGGCGCCGCGACCTTGAGTGAGCCGCTCGGCGTCGTCGGTGAGGATGCGCATGAGGCGTCGCAGGCCGTCACGATCGACCTCGTCGCGGAGGTCGAGGGCGACGAAGGTGCCGTGGGCCTGGGCGTCCGTGTCGATGCCCGCCTGCTGGATACCGTGAAACGGCACGATCTCGGCACCGTTCAGCGGGGTGGAGGGCGCGGCGGTCGTGCCGGAGGGCGCGGTGAGGGCGAGGTCGATGCCGACGGCAGCGGCGGCGCCGACACCGGCGACAGCCCCTCCGAGGAGGAACTGCCGCCGGGTCGACCCGGATCGACGTGCGCCCCTGTCGGGCGCGCCCATCAGTTGCTCGGCGTCGGGGTGGGCGACATGTCCATGTCCATGTCGCCGCCCTCGTAGGTCTCGTTGGCGCCCGAGTAGTCCTTGATGGGCGCCGTGAACTCGTAGGTCGAGTCGTCGGAGAAGGTCAGCGGGAAGGTCGCCTCGTCACCCGCCGCCAGCGGCGCGCGCCCACGCGCGCAGATCGCGCGCGAGCTCGAGCAGCACACGGACGGCGCGCTCTCCGTGGTAGAGCGCGACGATGGTGACTGCCGCAGCGATGCCGTGACCGATCCACATCCACGGGTCGGCGCATAGCGCGGCCACCGTGGGATCGGTGGCCGCGGGGATGGTCGTCATGGCGCCGTGCATGTGCTGATGCATCGTCATCGACGTGACCCCCGCGGACGGAGCACCCATCACGAACAGCGCGTGGAAGAACAGCTGACTCGCCCCGACGCTCAACGCCAGCCGCACGCGAGAGAGGTTCCTACCCGCCAGCAGGCTGCTCACTGCTACGGCAAGCACCCACGGCGTGAAGATTCCGGCCCAGCCCGGGACGACACCCCCGGCGACCACGTGCGACAGCAACGCCGTGAAAGTTGCGATGGAAGCGACCGACACCCCGCGCGCGACGCGTTGTGTCCGATCTGCTCGCATACCTTCAGCCTGCCAGCATGTTCACACGGCCGGAACCAGGCCTCTGGCGCGCGCCACACGAGCGGAACGCTAGCGACACCTCCGCAGAGCCGTACGACTGCTCAACGCGGACCACATCGAGAACGTGGCAGAAGTGGCCGACTACGCGGCAGGGATGTGCCGTCCTATTGTGATCACACCCATGGTCCCTTAGCCGGCGACCGTATTGCGCGGCACGTCGAGAATCCAGCGAGGGTTCAGGCCGCGATATCCGCATGGCCCGCCTTCGCGGCGCGACGAAGCCGGGCGGCGCCGAGCAACCCGAGCAGCAGGAAGACCGACGCGACGAGCAGCGACCAGCGGGTCGCGTCCGCGAACCCTGCCGCGAGGGCATCCGCAGCGCCGGCGGCCTGGTCGCCGAACGAGCCGGCGTCACCGCCCGCCCGCAGTTGAGTGATCGTCGTGCCGGCCGACTGACGCGTCGCGGCGGCGAGTTTGTCCGCTGCGTCACCCGTCAGTCCCGCCGCGTTCAGGGCGGCGGGCAGCGTCAGCGCGAGCGCGACGGAGAGCGTCGCGCCCGCGAAAGCGGTGCCGAGCGCCGATCCGATCTGGCGCACCGTGCTCTGCGTAGCCGAGCCCTGCCCCGACACCTCGACGGGCACGTCGCGCAGCACGGTCCCTGTCAGCTGAGCGGACGCGAGCCCGAGGCCCAGTCCGTAGACGACCAGGGGGAGCGCGACGAGCCAGCCTGGCGTTGTGGCGCCCATGAGGAAGGCGAGTGCGACGACGCCGATCACCTCGAGGCCCAGTCCGATGAGCACCGTGCCAGGAGATCCGAACCGTGCGGCCACGTGACGCGCGACGGCACCGGAGAAGAACGCGCCGATCGCCATCGCGGCGAGCACGAGGCCCGCCCCCATGACGTCGAGGCCGAGCGCGTTGACGAGGTACAGCGGCAGCACGAAGATGATCGCGAACTCACCGACGGCGACCATCGCGGCCGTGACGTTCCCCCACGAGAACGTGGGGAGCGTGAACAGGTTGAGGTCGAGGAGCGCCGACCGCCGCACCTTCTCGCGGTGCCTCTCCCAGAACACGAACAGGGTGAGGGCGGTGACGGCGATCGCCATCGCGACCGGCACGACCGAGATCGCGGCATCCGCCGGCCAGGTCCAACCGAGCATCTTGAACGGGCCCTGCGGCTTCCACCACCCGAGGTCGGGCCCCTCGATGACCGCGAAGACCAGTGCGCCGAACCCGATAGCCGACAGAAGCGCCCCGTCGACGTCGGCCCCGGGCCGCCCCTTGGCACCGCGGGTCTCGGGCACGACGAGGATGCCGGCGATGAACACGAGGGCACCGAGCGGAACGTTCACCCAGAAGATCCAGTGCCACGACCCCCATTGAGTGAGCGCACCGCCGGCGAGAGGTCCCACGGCGGCGGCGCCCGAGATGACTGCTCCCCAGACCCCGAAGGCGGCGGCCCGGTAACGGCCACGGAACACCGCGTTCACGGTCGACAGCGTCGAGGGCATGATGAGCGCCGCGCCAACAGCCTGCACGGCGCGCGCGCCGATGAGCGGGCCCGCCGCGTCGGACATGCCTGCGAGGATGCTGCCGCCGACGAACACGACGAGACCGACGAGGAAGAGGAGTCTGCGCCCCCACCGATCGGCGAGCTTGCCCGTGGACAGCAGCAGAGCCGCGAGGAGCACCGCATAGAGGCTGTTGACCCACTGCGCGTCGGTCAGGTCGAGGTGGAGGTCTTTGATGATGTCGGGCAGGGCGACGCCGACGATCGTTCCGTCGAGGACGATCATGCCCAGACCGACCGACAGCACCGCGAGGGCGAGCCACTCGCGACGCGTGGGAGCGGTCACTGCGCTGTCGGCCGCGGCACTCATGAGGCGACGGCGCCCAGGTCGGCGCGGAGCGGGGTGGATGCCGTGCGCGGCGGGTCGGCGACGATCCTGCCGTCGACGAGGGTGACGACGCCGTGCATCTGGGGAAGGTGCACGAGGTCGTGGGTGACGAGCAATGTCGAGGTCTTCAGGTCGCCGGTGAGTCGCAAGATCAGCTCGATGATGCTGGCGCCGCGCTCCTGGTCGAGGGCGCTCGTCGGCTCATCGATCAGCAGGACGCTGGGCTCGTTCATCAGCGCGCGGGCGATGTTGACCCGCTGCCGCTGGCCGCCCGAGAGTTGGTGCGGGCGCTTGTCGGCGTGGGGGGCGAGTCCGACGGCATCCAGCAGTTCGCGCGAACGCTTCGCCACGGCGGTGCGACGCCCGCGAGAGTGCCGCGCGCCGAGCTCGTTCATGACGGTCAGCTGCTCATGCGCCGTCAGCGAGGGGATCAGGTTGGACTGCTGGAACACGATGCCGATCTGGTCCCGCCGCAGCTCGGTCGCCTCACGGGGAGCCAGGGCGGCGGCATCCACGCCGTCGATGAGGACCTGCCCCGAGTCGGGGCGGATCAGTGTCGCCGCGACGGCCAGCAGACTGGACTTGCCCGACCCACTGGGTCCCGTGACCCCGGTGACCGTGCCCGGATGGGCCGTGAGGGAGACGTTGTCGACGGCGGTGATGCGCTCGTCTCCGTCGGGGAAGGTGAGGGTGATGTCGTTCAGGCTGATCATCGGTTGCTCCCGAGTGCGGTGAGGGGGTCGGCGGAGGTGACGGAGCGAAGAGCGAAGGCGGCTCCGGCGAGACCCAGGGCGATCATGATGACGCCGGGCAGCAGGGTCGTGACCGGGCTGAGCAGGAAGGGCAGAGCGGTTCCAGCGAGCGTACCGAAGAGAGCCACCACGCCGATCCCGATGCCGATTCCGAGCACCAACACGACCAGAGCCTGTCCGAGTGCATCGCGCACGAGCGAGGGGGTGCTCGCACCGAGGGCCTTGAGCGTGGCGATATCGCCCTTGCGCTGCATCGTCCAGACGGTGAAGAACGCGCCGATCACGAGCCCCGAGATGCCGAACAGCATGGCGACCATCAGCAGCAGCGACCCGATCTCGGAGCGGAAGGCACTGAGCGCGGTCAGCGAACCGAGGATCGACTCCGAGACGGTCTCGTTCGCGGAGTCGGCGGCGGCCCAGTCGGGACCTCCGGTCACGGCGAGCACCGTGGCGTACGCTTCGGGGTTGCCCGTCGCGGTGGAGTAGGCCTGCCAGTCGGTCAGCGTCATCTTCACGACGGGTGTGTGGCTGTACCATTCGTCGCCTCCGATGGTCTCGACGGTGAAGACAGTGCCGGCGATGGTGACGTCGTCGCCGACGGCGACGTCGAGGTCCTTCGCGGCGGGGGCTGACACCGCCAGGTGGCCGTCCGTGGTCGGCGCGTCGGCGCTATAGCCGCTCTGCACGCCGAACGCGGCGATGGCGATACGCCGGTCGCCGGCCTCGGCGCGCGTCTGCGCGATGCCGATCGGTTGGGAGTCGGTGACGCCGTCTGTGGATGCCCACTCGGCGGCTTGCCGCTCGGTGATGGCGGAGTCCGCGAAGCTGGCGCTGCCTCCAACGGACGGCGTCGAGAAGACGATGCGGTCGCCGGGCATCGCCAGCACGGCGGAGATGTTCTGTGTGGCCAGCCCGCCGGTGAGTCCACTGAGAAACCCGACGAGGATGGTGATGAGGGCGACCACGGAGCCGATGAGGACGAATCGGCCGCGGGCGAAGCGGAGGTCGCGAAGCGCGACGAACATGAGGGTCCTTTCTGGTCGCCGGTTCTGGTGACGCTTCCACTCTCCCCACTTCTCCCTGGCGCGTCATCGGCCGTCGGCACACCATTCCAGGGCCGAACGATGGCGTGCAGGATCCTCCTTTCGGACGATGCTCGCTGACCCACGACGCGTAGGATTCGGACCATGCCGCATACCGCGCTCACGCCCGTCTTCGTGGGCCTGCGCACCGGTCTTCACATGCTGTTCGTTGCACTCACCGTCCTCGTGATCGTCCGGGCGGTGATCGCGCCGACGCAGGCGAGCATCGCCGCCATCTGCCTCGCGGTGATACTGCTCGGCACCTATGCGGTAGGAACGCTCATCACTTGGGCGCCGCGCAGCCGCCGGGTCGCGGGCGCCGTGTGGCTAGGTGTCATCACGCTCGAGTGGATCGCTTTGCTGTGGCTCACCCCTGAGGCGGCCTATCTCGTCTTCCCGCTGTTCTTCCTCTACCTGCATCTCTTGGGCAGGCTGTGGGGATCGGTCGCCATCGTGGTCGCAACGGCGATCGCGATCTGCGCCCTCGGCATCCACGGCGGATGGACGGCCGGGGGCGTTGTCGGGCCGATCGTGGGCGCCGGGGTCGCACTGCTTATCGGGCTCGGCTACGAGGCACTCGCCCGCGAGGCGCAGCAGCGCGAGGCGCTGATGCAGGAGCTGCTCGCGACGCGTGGACAGCTCGCCGCGACGGAGCGCGAGTCGGGGGTGCTCGCCGAGCGCGCCCGGCTCGCGCGAGAGATCCACGACACCGTGGCCCAGGGGCTCTCGAGCATCCAGATGCTGCTGCACGCCGCCGAGCGGGCCGATCCCGATGGTGCCGGGGTCGAACACGTCGTCCTCGCCCGCGAGACGGCGGCCTCCTCGCTCGCCGACGCGCGCCACTTCATCCGTGAGCTCACCCCACCCGACCTCGACGGACGCGGTCTCGGCGGAGCGCTTCGCCGCCTCGCGTCGACGCAGTGGGCCGCGCAGGGGTTGCCGGTGGAAGTGCGGGTGTCGGATGCCGTCGACCTTCCGATGCACGTGCAGACGGCGCTGCTGCGCATCGCGCAGGGAGCGATCGCCAACGTCATTCAGCACGCCGACGCCGACAGCGCGACGATCACTCTGACCGTCGGTGGCGACCGGCTGCAGTTCACGATCGCCGACGACGGCCGGGGGTTCGACCCCGCCCAGTCCCCGGGCGCGCCGACCGGTCGATCCGACTCGTTCGGACTTCGGGCCACCCGAGAGCGTGTCGATCAGCTGGGCGGCACGCTCACCGTGACCTCCGCACCAGGCGAGGGCACCGCGCTGACGATCGATCTCACCCTCGAGGAGGCGGCATGATCCGCATCGTCATCGCCGACGATCACCCCATCGTCCGAACCGGCATCATCGCGCTGTTCGCACCCGAGGACGACATCGACGTCGTCGCGGAGGCGGCGACGCCCGATGAAGCGGTTGCAGCTGCCGAGCGGATGAGTCCCGACGTCGTGCTGATGGACCTGCAGTTCGGGGCATCCGCGAATTCCGGCGGAGCAGATGCCACGCGCCGCATCCGCGCGCTCGATGCCGCTCCGTACGTGCTCGTGCTCACTAACTACGACTCGGACCGCGACATCCTGGGCGCCGTCGAAGCGGGCGCCAGCGGATACCTGCTCAAGGACGCTCCCCCTCACGAGCTCATCACTGCCGTCCGCGCAGCCGCGGCGGGAGAGAGCGCGCTCGCACCCGTCATCGCGACGCGACTGATGGACAGGATGCGCGCGCCGCAAGCCAGCATGAGCGCGCGAGAGCTCCAGGTGCTCGAGCTCGTCGCCGCAGGACGCTCGAACTCCGATATAGCCGCGGAACTGTTCGTGAGCGACACAACCGTGAAGTCGCATCTCGCCCACATCTTCACGAAGCTCGGGGTCTCATCCCGCACGGCCGCGGTCTCGCGCGCGCGCGAGCGCGGCATCCTGCGTTGAATGCGTCCCCCGTACGCGACCGGTACTGCAGGACCGACTCGGGGAGCCTACCCGCGCTCTCGACTCGCCGACGTTTGGCGAACGCTCCATTGCTCGGATCGCACAGGAGACGGAGGGATTCGCACTCTCGGTCTTGCGCCTGAACGCGCGAAACGACGATAGGGCCGAGCTCGGAATCAGCAGACTGCTCAACGGTGCGAGCCCTGGTTGGCGATCTGCCGAACGCGGACTCCGCCGGGACCGTGGCAGGAATGGCAGATCTCGTGGCAGAAGCGGAAAGCAATAGCCCCTGATCAGGCTTTTTTAGAGCGGAGACGGAGGGATTTGAACCCGGCCTGTGGCGCTGTGATCAGGTGCGCTACGGCGCGTTCACCCGTGTTCATGCGGTCCCGGCAGGGTCTTGGGCAACGTTCGACCACGTGCACGAGTGTTCGCAGTGACTCAGGTTTACGCGATTCTTACGCGCGCGTCCGCGCTGCTCGGCGCCCCGGAGCCCTTTGTGGCAGCCCCGTGTAGGTCGACCCTGACCCCCACAGATCGCACTGCGCCGCATCACCCGCCACCCAAGTGAGCCGGTCCGCCGGATCCATGGGGCGATGCTCAGGCCGCAGCCTCGCGACGTTGTCACGGAACCAACGGATCGTGCCCTCCCAGCCGACCCGTTCCGCGATCACCGTCGCTGGCATCAGTGGATGCTCCGCCAGCAGCGCCCGGACCCTCGCCTCGAACGGCGTGACGACGTCGGCCGCGGCGACCGCTCATACCTCGGCGGCCCCTCGGAGTTCACCGCCTTGATCACCGTCGTCCGCAAGATCCCCAACCGCGCCGCGATCTGCGCTTTCGGAACCCCGTCCGAAGCCAGCCTCCTGATCAGCGCCCAGTCCTCCAAAGTGATCACTCTCCAATCGTTGAGTGTTCACTTTTCGAGCGCCGCTATCGATCAGTTCTCGAGCGCCGCCGACAAACACCTCGGACCCCACCCAGCTGCGAGCCGGTCAGAGTGCGTAGACCCGCGCCTCCCACGGGGCGAACCGCTCTGATTCGTTTCCCGTGCGTGGCAGGTTGGCCAGCACGAGCTGCGGTCCGGCCCATACCGGCGCGTGTCCGCCCAGCTCGACGCTGCGTTCTTCCGACGTGAGGTTCGCCACGACGAGCAGTGTGTCCTCGCCGAGTCGTCGTTCGAAGGCGAAGATGCCTTCGGAGCCGCCGTCGAGTCTCCGGAACGAGCCGTCTGCGACGATCGGCAGCTCGTGGCGGAGGCGGATGAGTGCCCGGTAGTGCTCGAAGACCGAACCGGGAGCACCATGCTGCGCTTCTGCGTTGATCGTCCTGGTATTCGGGTTGACCGCCAGCCATGGAGTCCCGGTGGTGAATCCGCCCGCAGCGGTCGAGTCCCATTGCACGGGGGTGCGGGCGTTGTCGCGGCCGATGCGGCTGATCGCCGCCATGAGTTCGCCGGTGTCAGCGCCAGCGGCGGTGCGTTCGACGTAGTGATTCACACTCTCGAGATCGCGCACGTCATCGATCGATGCGTACGGGTGGCTGGTCACGCCGAGCTCTACACCCTGATAGATGT
>CAMFIY010000093.1 GCA_945952575.1 uncultured Leucobacter sp. | reverse complement strand
GTCTGAGGGCATGACCGAATCCAGCCGAGCCGCGAGCGGCCTCGACGGTGCTGATGCTCGGCCGATCGCCAGCGGCCTCGATCTCGGCACCTCGAGTCTGAAGGCGATCGCGGTGGACGCCGCGACGGGACAGGTGCTCGCGCGCGAGCGGCAGCCCTACCCGACGCATCGGCCCGAACCCGGTGCCGCAGAGCAAGCGCCCAAGGACTGGATGGCCGCGGTGGTCGGCGCCCTCGGCCGCCTCGCCGCCGCGACCGGCGCCGAGCACTGGATCGGGATCGGGCTCTCGGCGATGCTGCCGACCCTCGTCCGTCTCGATGCGGCCGGTGAACCGGTCGGCAACGCGATCGTCTGGGAGGACACACGGGCCGAGCCGCAGGCCGAGCGCCTCCGCGCGGAGCACCCCGAGGCCGTCGCCTACGAGCGCACCGGCCAGCTGCTCGACGGGCGCTACCTCGTGCCGATGCATCTGCGCGTGACGGAGGCGACTGCGGAGCGGGATCCCGCGGCCGCGGCGCGCGTCTCGCGGATCGTCGGCGCGAAGGATTACCTCTTCGCCCAGCTCACGGGCGAGCTGCTGACCGACCCGAGCACGGCATCCGGATCCGGTGTCTACGGCCTCGTGAGCGGCGAGTACGCCGAGGGGCCCTGGCCGGAACTTCCTCCGGTGGCGCCGTCGAGCACGATCCGCCCGCTCGAGGCGGGCGTCGCGCGACTGATCGGGGTCCCCGCCGGTCTGCCGGTCGCGCTCGGCGCCGCCGATTCGGTGCTCGGCGCGGTCGCGCTCGGCGCCCGCCCGGGATCCGACATCGCCGTCATCTCGGGCACCAGCACGGTCGTCCTCGGCCTGCGCGAGACGGCGGAGATCGACCCCCGCGGCCGCGCACTCGTGACTCCGCTCGCCGGCACGGCCGGAGGTCACGGCTATGGCATCGAGATGGATCTGGTCGCGACGGGATCCGCATTCCAGTGGCTGAGCGGACTGACCGGGGCCTCCTCCGCCGACGCGCTGATGACCGAGGCGGCCGAGACGGATCCCGGCGCGGCGCCCGGCGTGCTGCCCTATCTCGGGCCGGGGGAGCAGGGCGCGCTCTGGGAGCCCGGGCTGCACGGCGCCTTCGAGCGGCTCACGCTCGGCACCACTCGCGGCGCGCTCATGCGCGGGCTCCTGACGGGGATCCTGCTCGAACTGCGCCGCTGCATCCGGGTGCTCGACCTGCAGCCGGGCGGCAGGATCATCGCGTCCGGCAGCTCGCTCGCCTCGCCGCTGGCGCTGCAGGACCTCGCCGACGCGTGCGGCGCCGAGGTGCTCGCGGACACGGGCGACGCGGACCATTCGGCGCTCGGCGCGGTCGACTCGCTGCTCGCGGGGCTCGGCGCCGCACCGCTGCCGAGCGCACGGTCGTTCCAGCGCTTCACGCCGCGGGCGGATCGCGCCGCGATCTGGGAGGCGCTGGCCGCCCGGCACGACGCCGCGCTGGAGCGCGAGCGGAGCCGTGCGGCATCGGCCGCGCCAGGCGAGGCGGATCCGGCCCCCTGACGCCTTCCGTCGTCATTTGTGGCCGGAACAGCTCAGGATAGTGCTACGAACCGACAACCGAACCGGAACCGAACACGGAGGGATCCCGAATGACCGGCATCGCCATGCACCTCGACCGCGTGGAGTCACTCGCCGATCGGCTGCTCGCCTCGGCTCCCGTCTCGGGCGGCGTGATCGCCGCCTCCCTCGGAGCGGAACGGGTCGAGCTCGCCTTCGGCTCGCGCGGCCCGGGCGGCGCACCGGTCGAAGCGGGGGACCGGTTCGAGATCGGATCCATCTCGAAGACCGTCGCCGCCCTCGCCGCGGCGCGCCTGGAGGTCGAGGGCATCTGGCGCCTCGACGCCCCGGTGAGAGAGCTGCTGCCGTGGCTCGTGCTGCCCGCGGGCGCCGGCGAGCCGACGCTCCGCCACCTGCTCTCGCACACCGCGGGCTGGATCGCCGGCAACTCGGCGATCCCGGGCGAGATCGCTCAGGTGCTCGCGCTGCCCGCGAGTCGCGCCGTGACGGCCCCAGGGGAGCGCTTCCACTACAGCAACGTCGGCTTCGTGGCGCTCGGGGCCGCGATCGCGCGCGTCACGGGCCGCAGCTTCGCCGGAGCCGTCCGCGAGCTGGTGCTGGAGCCGCTCGGGATCCCCGGCGCGCTCGCCGACATCACCGGCGCCGAGCGTGCGGCGCTCTGCCCGGGGACGGTTCCGCTGCGCGACGACGCCCCCTGGCGGCCCGGTGATCCGCTCGCCGCGCAGACATGGGTCGAGCCGGCCGGAGCGGACGGGAACATCGGGGCGAGCGCGGGCGAGCTGCTGCGCTTCGCGGGTGCGCTCGCCGATCCGGCCGGCCTGCCCGGCGCCGCTTGGCTTCCCGAGGCGGTCGCGCGGATCGCGACGCCGACCGCGCCCGGTGGCGAGGGCGTGCTCGGTCTCGGGCGCCGTCTCGCCGTCGGTGAGGATCGCTACGGCCTCGGGGTGAACGTGGAGCCGACGGGATCCGGTGCACTGCTGACCCATGGCGGCGGCATGATCGGCTACGGCGCGTTCATGATCGTGCACGCCGAGCGCGGGATCGCGGTGAGCGTCGTCCTGAGCGCGCCCGGCGAGCGCCCGTACGCCGAGCTGCTGGCGCGAGAGGCGCACGCGGCGCTGCTCTCGTCGGTGGATCCTCGCGCCGAGATCCTGCCCGCCGTCGCGGATCCGCTGAGCGCGATCCTGCCCGATCGTCCCCGGTTGCAGCCCGGCACCGGTGAGCTCGCGGCGCTGACCGGCCACTTCCGCAGCTACACGCCCTGGTGCCCGCACTTCGAGGTCGGGGTATCGGGCGGCGGCGGTGCCGAGCGGCTGACGCTGCGCGCCTACAGCGGAGTGGAGGCGCCGACCGAGGACGCGCCGCTCGTGCCGCTCGGCGAACCGGGCGGCCCGGACGCCCTGGTGTTCCGGGTCGGCGAGGATCCGCGCCTGCCCGAGCGGCTCGTCTTCGGCGACGTCGTCGACGGCCGGGCGCAGACCTTCGACCTCGACGGCTGCCGCTACGCCCGCGTCGCCGATCGCTGAGGCGCGGACTCGCGGTCGCGCTACGCGAACAGGTCGGCGAAGAAGCGTCCGTTCGCGACCACGTTCATCGTCAGCACGATGATGAGCGCGTTGAAGAAGAACGCGATCGTCGTGTGCCACACGATGGTCCACCGCATCCGCGTGCTGGTGACCTGCACGTCCGAGACGGCGAAGGTGGTGGCGTTGGTGAACGCGAGATACACGAAGTCGACGAGCCGGGGATCCGGGGTGCCCGGGAACTCGAGCGGTTGCGCACCGCCGCGGTCGACCGCGCGGTGATAGCGGGAGAAGTAGATCCGGGCGAAGCCCCAGTTGAACATGGCCCAGGAGAGCAGCATCGCCCAGATCGCGCTGAACTCCGAAAAGGTGTCGTGCACCTCGTTGCCGATATCCGTGATCAGGCTGACGGCCACGGTGAGCCCGAGGGCGCTCGAGCCGAAGCTCAGCACCATCGAGAGAAGGCGCATCAGCGGGTGTCCGATCAGGGCGCGGGCGGCCCGCGGATCCGGCCGGTCGAGGCGGACGAGGACGTTGAGCCCGACGACCGTCGCACCCAGATACGCCGTGGCGACCAGGCACCAGGTGAGCAGGCGGAGCGAGTCGAGCACATCGTCCTCGCCCCAGATGTAGACGGCGCCGAGCCAGAGCAGCAGCAGCTGGGCGAGCACGCCGAGGATCTCGCCGCCGAGGCTGAGCACCCTTCCGGCAGCGGAGCGCACCGAGTCGTCCGAGCTGATCGGAGGCTGCGCGGTCATGTCTCAACTGTAGGGGAGGGCGGCAGGCGGATGGCGGCGGGATCGCACACCGCGGATCCGATGGTCAAGGATCTTGAGCACCTGCTCGGCTCGCAGGACTAGCCTGGTGGGAGGACGCCGATGCGACGCCCCAGATCAGAGCGGCCGCGGCCCGCGGCCAGAACGGGAGGTGCGCGATGCGCGCAGTCACCTATGTCCGCAACAACACGGTCGAGATCCTGGACAAGCCGATCCCCGAGATCCAGCCGGATGAGGTCCTGCTCAAGGTCGGCGGCGCCGGGCTCTGCCATTCCGACATCGCGATCATCGGCTTCGGCGACGACAACCCGCTGATCGGCGGCACCCTCGGCCATGAGGTCTCGGGCACGGTCGAGAAGCTCGGATCCGACGTCGCCGGCTGGCAGGTCGGCGATCGCGCGCTCGTCGCTCTGATCCTCTCCTGCGGGCAGTGCCGCGAGTGCCTCGCCGGCCGCGACAACCAGTGCGAGGTCGTGTACCCGCGCAGCGCCCTCGCCCCGCTCTCGCCCGGCATCGGCAGCCCCGGCGGCATGGCCGACTACATCGCGGTGAAAGCGCATCACCTCGACCCGATCGGCGACCTCGATCTGGTCGCAGCGGCTCCGCTCGCCGATGCGGCGCTCACCCCGATGCACGCGATCAACACGGTGCGCGACCGCATGACCGGCGACGCGACGGTGGTCACCATCGGCCTCGGCGGGCTCGGACACATGGCGCTGCAGATCCTCGCGGCCACGACCGGATCCCGGATCATCGCACTCGACACGGATCCGGAGAAGCTGGCGTTCGCCCGCGAGCACGGCGCCGACCTCGCCATCCCGAGCGATGGAGAAGCCGCGGCTCGGATCCTCGCCGAGACGAACGGCGTGGGCGCGGACGTCGTGTTCGACTTCGTCGGCGTGCAGCCGACCGTCGATCTCGCCGTCGCCGTCGTGCGCGGCGGTCGCGCGATCCGCTTCGTCGGCCTCGGCAACGGATCCTTCCCCTACGTCGCGGGCAGCGGCACGCCGCTCCCGTGGGGCGTGAACATCGAGCGCGCCTACGGCGGCACACGATCCGACATGCGCCAGGCCGTTGCGCTCGCCCGGGCCGGCAAGATCGGCGTCGAGGTCGTGCGCTACTCGCTCGACGACGCCGTGCAGGCGTTCGACGATCTGCACCACGGCAGGATCCAGGGTCGGGCCGTTCTCGTCCCGTGAGCGCGCTCGAGATCGTCGGCACCCTCGAATTCGACACCGGGGTGGAGTGGGAGGCCTGGCTCGAGGACAACCACGACACGGCGCCGGACGCCTGGCTGCGGATCGCGAAGAAGAGCTCGAGGCTGCCGGGCATCTCGATCGAAGAGGCGCTGGACGGCGCGCTCTGCTTCGGATGGATCGACGGGCAGCGCAGATCGAACGATGCGGACTCGTTCCTCCAGCGCTACTCGCCGCGACGATCGACGAGTTCCTGGTCCCGCATCAACGTGGAGAAGTTCGCGGCACTCGACGCCGTCGGGCGGGTGCGGGCCGCCGGTCATGCCGAAGCCGAAGCGGCTCGCGCCGACGGGCGCTGGGCCGCCGCCTACGAATCCCAGCGCACCGCCGAGGTGCCGCCGGATCTGGTGGCGGCGCTCGCCGGCAGCGCTCGGGCGACGGCGGCGTTCGCGGCGCTCGACCGGTCGTCCCGCTACGGGGTGATCCTGCAGCTGCTCAAGGCCCGCACGCCTGAGCGCCGCGGCACGCTGCTGGCGCAAGCGATCGCCAAGCTGGAGGCGTAGGCGGCCTCGCAATTCCGGTGCGTCAGCCCGATTCAGCGGCGCGGGCCGGCGCGGGACGTCAGCGTCGCAGCAGACCCATCGCGTCGTACACGCTCGCGAGCGTCTGCGACGCCACCGCATCCGCGCGCTCTGCGGCCGCATCGAGCAGGCGATCCAGCTCGGCTCGGTCGCGCAGCAGCTCGTTGGTGCGCTCGCGCACGGGCGTGAAGGTCTCCTCCACCACCTCGGCGAGACCCTTCTTGAGGTCGCCGTAGCCGCGTCCCTCGAACTCGCGCTCGATCGACTCGATCATCCGCCCGGTCAGCACCGAGTAGATCGTGAGCAGGTTCGAGACCCCGGGCTTGTTCTCGCGGTCGTAGCGGATCTCGCCGTCGGCGTCGGTGACGGCCCGCATGATCTTCTTGCGGGTGACCGCCGGGTCGTCCAGCACCTTGATCAGGCCGGCCTCGCTCTCGGCCGACTTCGACATCTTCGAGGTCGGATCCTGCAGATCGTAGATCTTCGCAGTGCCCTTCTGGATCTGCGCTTCGGGGACGGTGAAGGTCTCGCCGAAGCGGCTGTTGAAGCGCATCGCGAGGTCGCGGGTCAGCTCGACGTGCTGGCGCTGATCCTCGCCAACCGGCACCGAGTCGGCCTGGTAGAGGAGGATGTCGGCGGCCATCAGCATCGGGTAGGTGAAGAGACCGACCGAGGCCGCATCGGCGCCCTGCTTCTGAGACTTGTCCTTGAACTGCGTCATCCGGCTGGCCTCGCCGAAGCCGGTCAGCGTGTTCAGCACCCAGGCGAGCTCCGCGTGGGCCGGCACGTGCGACTGCACGAAGAGGGTCGACTTCTCGGGATCGATGCCCGCGGCGATGTACTGAGCGGCGGTGGCCCGGGTGCGCTCGGCCAGATCCGCCGGATCCTGCGGCACGGTGATGGCGTGCAGGTTCACGACGCAGAAGAACGCGTCGAAGCTGTCCTGCATCTGCGTCCACTGGCTGAGGGCGCCGATGTAGTTGCCGAGGTGCAGCGAATCGCTCGAGGGCTGCATGCCCGAGAAGATGACGGGTTTGGTGTGCGGGGTCATGGGTGATCTCCTGCGGCCGCCTTGCGGCCGCGAATCTAGGGGAAGCGTGCGGGTGGGTGCGGGCTATGCGCCGAGCCGGTAGTCGACGACCACGGGCGCGTGATCCGACCATCGTGCGTCGTAGGATGCCGCGCGGTCGATGACGTAGTTCTCCACCCGATCGGCGAGCGCCGGCGTGACGACGTGGTAGTCGATGCGCCAGCCCGTGTCGTTGTCGAAGGCCTGGCCGCGGTTGGACCACCAGCTGTAGGGCCCGTCGACCTCGCCGGCCCAGCGGCGCCCCACGTCGATCCAGCCGACTCCGGGCCCTTCCGTGCCGTCGACGCCGGTCACGATCTCGCCGCGGGGCCCGAAGAATCGGTCGAAGTAGGCGCGTTCGCGAGGCAGGAAGCCGGAGCGCTTCACGTTGCCGCGCCAGTTCTTGATGTCGAGCTCGCGGTGGCCCACGTTGAAGTCGCCGACGATCGCGACGAACTCGCGCGAGTCGGCCAGCTCGTTCATCCGCGGCCCCATCGCGTCGAGGAAGGCCCACTTGGCCTCCTGCCGAGGGGTGTCGACCTCGCCCGAGTGGGTGTAGTTGCTGACGACGGTCACCGGGGTGCCGCCGAGATCGAAGTCGGCCTCGAGCCAGCGGCCGGACGACTGGATCTCGCCCTGAGCCTCGACCGCGCCGAGGCCGATGCGGTGCTCCAGAGCCGGGATGCGGCTGGCGATCGCGACGCCCGCGCGGCCCTTGATCTCGCACGGGTCGTGCAGGATGTGCCACCCCGCGCCCTCGACGCTGCCGAACAGCTCGTCGAGGTGCGAGTCGTCGGCGCGCACCTCCTGCATGGCGAGCACGTCGACATCGCGCCGGGCGAGCCAATCGCCCATCCCCTTGCGGAAGGCGGCGCGGACGCCGTTCACGTTCACCGAGGCAAGACGCAGGGTTTCAGTCATGCCAGACATCCTACTTCGCACCTCCGACATACGGTGGGGCCCGCCGCTATTCCGCCTCCGGGCTCGCGGAGTAGGCTCGGCCGCATGGCAGCGCAGCAGCACGCAGGCAGGGACCACGTGGTCGCGATCGACCAGGGCACGACCAGCACCCGCGTGATCGTCTTCGATCGGCGGGCGCGGGCGATCGCGAGCGCGCAGCGCGAGCACCGGCAGATCTTCGAGCGGCCCGGCTGGGTCGGGCACGACGCCACCGAGATCTGGCGCACGACCGAAGCGCTGCTGCGCGAGGCGCTCGGCACGGCCCGCATCGCGCAGGATCGCATCGCCGGCGTCGGGATCACGAACCAGCGCGAGACCGCCGTCGTCTGGGACGCCGAGACCGGCGAGCCGATCGGCGACGCGATCGTCTGGCAGGACACGCGCACGCAGGAGCTGATCGACGCGCTCGCGGCCGAGACGGATCCCGCGACGGGTCGGCCGTACGGCACCGAGCGTCTGCGGGCAGTGACCGGGCTCCCGCTCGCCAGCTACTTCTCGGCGGGCAAGGTGCGCTGGATGCTCGACCGGATCCCGGGTGCCCGCGAGCGCGCCGAGCGCGGCGAGCTCCGCTTCGGGACGATCGACTCCTGGCTCGTCTACAACCTCACGGGCCGCGGGATCCACGTCACCGACGTCACGAACGCGAGCCGCACCCAGCTCTGCGATCTCGCCACGCTCGACTGGAGCGACGAGGCGCTCGCGACGTTCGGGATCCCGCGCAGCATGCTGCCGAGGATAGTGCCGAGCTCGGGCGCGATCGGCGAGGTGCGCGGCGTGCGCGGTCTCGAGGGGGTGCCCATCGCCGGCATCCTCGGCGATCAGCAGGCGGCCACGTTCGGGCAGGCCGCCTTCGCGCCGGGAGACGCCAAGCACACGTTCGGCACCGGCGGCTTCCTGATCGTCAACACGGGTGCGCAGCCGGTGTTCTCGAAGAACGGGCTGCTCACCACCGTCGCCTATCGGGTCGGGGACGACGCCCCCGTCTACGCGCTCGAGGGATCGGTCGCGGTGGCGGGATCCCTGCACCACTGGCTGCGCGACAACCTGGGCCTGCTGCGCGACTCGACCGAGATCGAGGGGCTCGCCTCCAGCGTGCCCGACACCGGCGGCGCCTATATCGTGCCGGCCTTCTCGGGCCTCTTCGCTCCGCGCTGGCAGCCCGACGCCCGCGGGGTGATCGTCGGGCTCACCCGATTCGTCACCCGGGCGCATCTGGTGCGCGCGGCCAGCGAGGCGTGCGCCTACCAGACGGTCGAGGTGATCGACGCGGCCGCTGCCGACACGGGCGCGCAGCTCGGGCAGCTCCGGGTCGACGGCGGCGGATCCGCCAGCGACATGATGATGCAGTTCCAGGCGGACCTTCTGGGGATCGACGTGGTGCGGCCCGAGAACCTCGAGACGACGGCGCTCGGCGCCGCGTTCGCCGCCGGCCTCGCGACCGGGGTGTGGGCGGATCTGGACGAGCTCGGCGGGCTCGTGCGCGAGGGTCGTCGCTGGTCGCCGCGCATGGCGGGGGAGGACCGATCCCGCCGGCTGCGCCTCTGGAACAAGGCGGTCGAGCGCTCGCTGGCCTGGGTCGACGAGGACACCCGGGCACTGGCGGGCGATGGTGCTTGAGCGGCGATCGCACGATCATTCCACGATGTAGAACCTCTATTCCGGGAACCGCGTATCCGTGCCAGGCTGAGGCCATGAGCCTTCCTCTCCCCGAACTGCCGCGCCCCGAGATCGATCCCGGCGGATTGCTGGAGTACTCGGTCGTGTTCACCGACCGATCGCTGAACCACATGTCCGCCCGATTCGTCTCGGTCGTGCAGCAGACCCTCGAGATCCTGCGCGGCAACGCCAACGCCGAGAGCGCCGCGCTCGTCAACGCGGGCGGCACCTACGCGATGGAGCCCGTCGCCCGTCAC
>CAMFIY010000092.1 GCA_945952575.1 uncultured Leucobacter sp. | reverse complement strand
CCGCATAGGCAGCGACTATCCCGGCGGCGGCTCCGGCGAGCGCGACCGAGACGGACTCCAGGATCGCGAGAGCGGTCGTCGTGGATCCGCTCGCGCCGAGCAGCCGCATCGCCGCCAGCCGATCGTCCCGGCGGCGTGCCGAGAGCCGGGCCGCTGCGGCGCCCAGGGGGACGAGCGGCACCATGAGCAGCACGAGCGCGACCACGGTGAATCCCTGGTAGAGCCCGGCGAGCTCGTCGCGGTAGCCCCAGAAGCTCTGGGCGCCGCCGAGCACGATCGCCAGCAGGGCGGTCACGCACGCGAAGGCGGTCGCGGGGAGGGCGATCGTCGCGGCCCCCTGGCGGCTCGGCCGTGCGAGCAGTGCGAAGAGGCGCAGGATCATCGCGCGCCTCCGGGATGGGCGCCGCGCGCGTCGGCGTCGGCGACGATCCGCCCGTCGTGCACCGTGATCACGCGCTGGCACCGAGCCGCCACCCCGGGGTCGTGCGTGACCATGACGAGCGTGTGCCCGCGGGAGACGGTGGAGGCGAGCAGGGCATCGATCACCTCGCTCGAGGTCCGCGAGTCGAGTGCTCCGGTCGGCTCGTCCGCGAACACCAGCCGCGCACCGGTCACCTGTGCGCGGGCGATCGCGACGCGCTGGGCCTGTCCTCCGGAGAGCTCGCCGATCCGCCGCTCCTCCATCCCGGCGAGCCCGAGCCCCGCGAGCCATTGCGCGGCCGGCGGGATCGCCTCCCGCTTCGGCACGCCCCGCAGCATGAGCGCGAGCGCCACGTTCTCGATCGCCGTGAGCTCGGGGATCAGCAGTCCCTGCTGGAACACGAAGCCGAACTGCTCACGGCGCAGCCGGCTGCGATCCCGGTCGGTCAGCGAGCCGATATCGGTGCCGTCGAAGTTCACGCCGCCCGAGTCCGGCACCAGGATGCCGGCGAGCACATGCAGCAGCGTGGTCTTGCCGGATCCCGACGGCCCCATGATCGCGGTCGAGGTGCCGGGGGAGATGTCGAGGGAGACGCCGTCGAGTGCGCGCGTCATCCCGTAGTGCTTGCCGAGCTGTCGGGCCTGGAGGATCGGTGCGGTCATATCTTCGAGTCTGCTCGCCGACGGATCGGACGGCATCGGCCTGCGGTACCGGCCGCGTCGTACCTTCGGCTGAGATGCGCGCCCGCCCGGAACGGCCCGCAGGATCCTGATCGCTAGAATCGAACGGTGAGTGAAGTGAGCGAACGCGCCCAGATCATGGCGGCCCAGCGCAACGACGACAGCTTCGAGTCCCTGTGGGCCGAGCTGCAGTGGCGCGGGCTGGTGCATGTGTCGACCGACCCCGAGGCGCTCTCGGAGCTGCTCGAGGGCGATCCGTTCACCTATTACTGCGGTTTCGATCCGACCGCTCCCAGCCTGCACCTCGGCAACCTCGTGCAGCTCCTGCTGCTGCGCCGACTGCAGCTGAAGGGGCACAGGCCGCTCGGTCTGGTCGGCGGATCCACCGGCCTGATCGGCGATCCCCGCCCCACCGCCGAGCGTACCCTGAACAGTCGCGACACCGTGGCCGAGTGGGTCACCCGGCTGCAGGGCCAGGTGTCGCGCTTCCTCTCGAGCGAGGGGGAGAACGCGGTCCGTCTGGTGAACAATCTGGACTGGACGGCTCCACTCAGCGCCATCGACTTCCTGCGCGAGGTCGGCAAGCACTTCCGTGTCGGCACGATGCTGAAGAAGGACGCGGTGGCCGCCCGTCTGAACTCGGACGAGGGCATCAGCTACACCGAGTTCAGCTACCAGATCCTGCAGGGCTTCGACTTCCTCGAGCTGTTCCGCCAGTACGAGTGCAAACTGCAGTCGGGCGGCAGCGACCAGTGGGGCAATCTCACGAGCGGCACGGATCTGATCCGCAAGGTCGAGGGCGCCTCGGCGCACGCGATCGGCACTCCGCTGATCACCAATTCCGACGGGACCAAGTTCGGCAAGAGCGAGGGCAACGCGATCTGGCTCGACGCCGAGATGTGCTCGCCGTACGCGTTCTACCAGTTCTGGCTGAATCAGGCCGACGCCGATGTGATCGACCGCCTCAAGGTGTTCACCTTCCTCTCTCGGGCCGAGATCGAGGGGTACGCCGAGCAGGTCGCGACCGAGCCGTTCAGGCGGGCGGCGCAGCGCCGGCTCGCGCTCGAGGTGACCACACTGGTGCACGGGGGCGCGGCCGCCCAGGCGGCGATCGACGCCTCGGCGGCGCTCTTCGGCCAGGGCGACCTCGCCGCGCTCGACGCCGGGACGCTCGGTGCGGCGCTCGAGGAGCTGCCGACGGCCGTGCTGCCGCAGGCGGTCGGTTTTCCCCGGGTGGCCATCGCGCAGCTGCTCGTCGATGCCGGGCTGGTGAAGGGCCTGGGCGAGGCGCGGCGCGCCATCGCTCAGGGCGGCGTGTACGTCAACAATGCGCAGGTGCAGGCCGAGGATGCGGCGCTGGCCGAGGCCGACCTGCTGCACGGGCGATTCGCCGTGCTGCGTCGCGGGAAGAAGACGCTGGCGGGCGTGCGCGTCTAGCGGGCGACCGTTCCCGGCCGTCGGTGGCGCGGCCGAGGCAGTTTCGGCCTCGGTTCCGTCCCGGGCTCGCGCCCGGTGCTCATCCCTCCGCGAGTCGGTCGCCGCGACCGTACTCCTCCTTCACCGTGCGCAGGTTGACCCAGGTGCGGATGCCGGCGATCTCGGGGCTCGATCGGAGCCGATCCGCGAGATCGATCAGCTCCTCGATGGAGTCGGCGGCGAGCGTCGCGATGAGCTCATGGCTGCCGATCGTCACCGCGAGGAACTCGGGATCCAGGCTGCGCACGCGCGCGAGCGCACCCTCCAGATCGCCGCTGACCTGGATGCCGACCCCCAGCGTCGGCAGCTCGGGGCTGTCCCGTCGCACGGGGATGCCGACCACCTTCACCGCGTTCTCCCGGACGAGCCGGGCGAGGCGCAGGCGGGCCCCGCTCGGCGAGACCCCGGCCGTCGTGGCGAGTTCGAGGAAGGAGGCCCGTCCGTCGCGCTGCAGGTGTCGGACGATGGCGCGATCCGCAGCGTCGAGGCGGAAGCCGGTGCGACCCGTGCGGAGCGGTGAGTAGAGGTTGATCTCGATGCTCTCATAGAGGTGGGTCCGCACCTCCCGCACCCCCGGGAGGCCGCGGATGCGGTCCAGCGTCCGCTGCAGATGCGGATCCGCGCCGACGCGGATCTCGGCGTCGATGGGCGCGTCGCCGCTGATGTCCGCGACGAAGGTGGTCTCGGGCATCGCGACGAGCGCCTCCCGCACCGGGGCCACCGGTCCGTCGAGGCGGAGCTGCACGTATCCGAAGCGCTGCAGCGCGAGCAGATCCGGGCTCACCGAGACCGTGAACGCGATCTCCTCGTGCTCGACCGCGCGCTGAACGATCTGGGTCACGCGCTTCCTGGTGATGCCGAGCGACTCGGCGATCCGGGTGTAGCTCGCGCGCCCGTCCTCGCGCAGCGCGCCGAGCACGCGCGAGGTGAGGGGATCGCGATGCTCCATGGTCGCCTCCGAAATCGATCCGTTCCGTGCGTGCGTTTCACGACGATTCTCCCTCATTATCGAGCAGGTGAGTCGTGATTCGCGATGGATCGGGACGAATGCGCACTTCACGGGAATTCAGAATCGGTTTCCGTTCCGCTTTCGGAGGATCCAGTCTACTGTCGTCTGCAGCCGAGGCCGGATGCCGATGCGGAGGCGCACGGAACGATTCCGGCTCGGGCAGAACCATCTCTCAACGACGAAAGGTATCGCGATATGACCGCCACTTCGCCCGCACCCGACTCCGAGGTGAGCCGGGGCAGCGACGAGCACGAGCTCGCCGACTACGGCTATGCCCAGGAGCTGAAGCGCTCGCTCTCCCTCTGGTCCGTGTTCGCGCTCGGCTTCGCGACCATCTCCCCGGTCGTCGGCATCTACGCCGTGGTCCAGCTGGGCTTCGTGTTCACCGGCCCGCTGTGGATCTGGGCAGTACTGATCGCCTTCGTCGGCCAGTTCTTCGTGGCGACCGTCTACGCCCAGCTCGCCTCCCAGTTCCCGATGACCGGCGGGGTCTATCAGTGGGTTCGCCGCCTGGCCGGTCCGAAGGCCGGCTGGATGACCGGCTGGGTCTATCTGGTGGCCGCCATCGCGTCGCTCTCCACGGTCGCCTACCTCGGCGGCGTCTGGATGAAGGCGCTGATCGGCGACGCGTCCGACAGCGCCGGGAATCTCGTGCTCTACGGGGCGATCTTCCTCGTGGTCGCCCTCGGCATCAACCTGCTCGGCGTGAATCCGGTCAAGCACTTCCTCAGCGCGGGCATCATCGCGGAGGGCGTGGCCTCCATCGCCGTCAGCCTGCTGCTGCTCGTCTTCTTCATGCACAACGACCTCGGCACGCTGTTCGAGACCCTCGGCGCGGAGGCGAACTCGGGCGGATCCGTGCTCGCCGGGTTCCTGACCTGCCTGGCGGTCGCCGGGTGGGCCTTCCTCGGCTTCGACGCGACGACGCAGGTCGCGGAGGAGGCGCACCAGCCGAGGCGCACCGTGCCCCGGGCGATGCTGCGCTCCTTCCTCTTCGTCGGGATCACCGTGCTCCTGAGCGGCACCGCGGTCACGCTCTCGCTGCAGGATCCGGGCCGAGCGGTGACCGGCGAGGTCGCGGATCCCGTGCTCGCCTCGGTCACCGAGGCGTTCGGACCCTGGAGCGAGAAGCCGTTCATCGCGGTCGTGCTCATCGCCTTCTTCGCCTGCGCCATCTCGATCCAGACCTACATCGGGCGCATGGTCTTCAGTTTCGCGCGCGACAAGCAGATCCCCTTCTCGAAGCCGCTCTCGCGGATCGGCAAGAAGGAGATCCCGCACTTCTCGCTGATCACCACCGCGGTGCTCGCCGCGGCGGGCCTGCTGCTCGGACTCAACGGCAACGCGGCCGCCACGCTGATCTCCTTCGGCTCCGGCGGGTTCTACATCGTGTTCCTCATCGTGGCGGCCGTTGCGCTCTGGGCCCGGCTGACGCAGCGATGGGATCCGAACCGCGGCTCGCTCAAGCTGGGCGCGCTGGGCCTCGTGGTCAACGTGCTCGCCGTGATCTGGCTCCTCTTCGAGGTCGTGAACGTCGCCTGGCCGCGCGCAGAGCTCGCCCCGATCGACGGCACCTGGGTGCAGGTCTGGGCGGTGATCCTGGTCTTCAGCGTGCTGATCGTGATCGGCCTGATCTATCTGGCGGTGCGGAAGCCGCATCTCGAGGTCGCCGGATCCGCGCAGGCCGAGGAGATCGGCCGGTGAGCGCCGCGTCCGCCGCGTCCGCCGCGTCCGCCGTCCTGTTCGAGCCGGGGTCCGGGCTGACGCTCGGCGAGGTCGCGGTGCGCGGGCCGCGGGCCGGCGAGGTCGCCGTCGAGATCCGCGCGGCCGGCGTCTGCCACTCCGATCTGCACATCCTGAACGGAGACTGGCCCGAGGATCGACGGCTGGTGCTCGGGCATGAGGCGGCCGGCGTGGTGACGGCGGTCGGCGACGGCGTCGAGCTCCTGCCCGGAGACCACGTCGTGCTCTCGTGGTTCGCCCCCTGCGGGCGTTGCGAGCGCTGCGCCTCGGGCAAGGCCTGGCTGTGCACGGGCACGCGGGCGGTCGAGAACGTCCTGCCCGACGGCGGCACCGCGTTCAGCTCGAACGGCGAGGAGGTGTGGCCGTTCCTCGGTCTCGGCGCCTTCACGAAGTCGGTGATCGTGCCGCGCTCCGCGGCGGTCAGGGTGGATCCCGAGCTGCCCTTCGAGGTCGGGGCGCTCCTCGGATGCGCGGTCACCACGGGCGTCGGTGCGGTGGTCAACACCGCGGAGGTCCGGCCCGGCGAGACCGCCGTGGTCGTGGGATGCGGCGGCGTCGGGCTCGCGACGATCATGGGGCTCCGGCTCGCGGGCGCCGGCACGATCGTGGCGGTCGATCTCTCGGCCGAGCGGCGCGCGGCCGCGGAGCGCTTCGGCGCGACCGCGACGCTCGACGGCGCTGCGGTGGACGTGCCCGCCTGGTGCCAGGAGCATCTCGGCGGGGCCGACTACGCGTTCGAGGCCGTCGGCAGTCCGCGGCTGATCGGGCAGCTGCCCGCCATGATCCGCTCGGGCGGGGCCGCGGTCGTCGTGGGCATGCCGCCGATCGGGGCGAAGGTGGAGATCGACGCCTTCGACCTGGCCGATCAGGGCAAGCGGCTGCTCGGATGCAACTACGGATCCAGTGTGGCCGCGGTCGACATCCCGCGCCTGGCCGGGCTGTTCCTCGCCGGTCGGCTCCCGCTCGACGAGCTGGTCGGCGCGCAGCGCCCGCTGGCCGAGGCCGGGATCGCCTTCGAGGAGCTCGAGGCGGGCATCGGGCTGCGCGGGATCCTGATCCCGTAACCGGGGCCCGTCGCCGCCGGGCCGGGAGTACCGTGGTGTCATGAGCGAGGATCCCGCAGGCACCCATCGGGTCATCGAGCCCAGCGTGCTCTATCTCGGCACGCCGGTCTACCTGGTCGCGACCCGCAATCCCGACGGATCGGGCAACCTCGCACCGGCCTCCAGCCACTTCGCGCTCGGCCGCACGATCGTGCTGGGGCTGGAGGAGGGCGGCCAGTCGCTCGAGAACGTGCGACGCCATCCCGAGCTCACCGTCAGCTTCCCGTCCTCGGATCAGTGGGGGCACGTCGAACGGCTCGCGGGCGTCACGGGTCGGGATCCCGTGCCTGCGGAGAAGGCGGGCGCGTACGCGTTCGAGCCGCGCAAGTTCGAGCGCGCCGGGCTCACCCCGATCGATTCGGAGCTCGTCGAGGTGCCGCGCGTCGCCGAGGCGCCGATCCAGCTGGAAGCGCGAGTGCGGCGGATCACGCCCGCCACGAACGGCGAGTTCGGGATGGTCGAGGCCGAAGTCGTGCGCGTGCACGCCGCGCTCGGGATCGCGGGCGAGGGGACGAACCATCTCGATCCGGAGGCCTGGCACCCCCTCATCTACGCCTACCGTCACTTCTACGACCGGGGCGCGGAGGTCGGCTGGACGCGGAAGAGCCCGCTCGCGACCCCGCCCGCGGCGGTCGAGCGTTGGGAGACGGCCGGCGGCGCGTGGGAGGTCACCTACCTCGGCGAAGCCTCCGCGAGCGTCGACCTGCTGCGCTGCGACGGCGGCGAGGTGGTCGAGACCCTCACGCTCGACGATCCGCGCGACCTGCGCTGGGCCGCGGTGCAACTCGCAATCTCTGGCTGAATCATCCTGGGCTCGTCCACTTCAGGGTGAAACGGCCCTAGACAGCGGTGGGCTTCTCCGGATTTCATGGAGGCAGCGATGCCGCTCCCCACGGTGGGGAGCGCCGGCAGCGCGGATCGCATGACGTGAAGGAGCGACACATGAGCGAGCACACACCCCAGGGACCGGTCGACGCGAGCCTGACCCCGCGCTACGCGGGCATCGCGACCTTCGCCAAGCTTCCGCGCATCGAGGATGTGGCTTCGGCCGACATCGCCATCGTGGGCGTGCCGTTCGACAGCGGCGTGAGCTTCCGCCCGGGCGCCCGCTTCGGCCCGACGCACGTGCGCGAGGCCTCCCGCCTCCTGCGCCCCTACAACCCGGCGCAGGACGCCTCCCCGTTCGCGCTGAAGCAGGTCGTCGACGCCGGCGACATCTCGGCCAACCCCTTCAACCTCGACGAAGCCGTCACAGCCGTCGAGGACGCGGCGACCGAGCTCGGTGAGCGCGTCGACAAGATCGTCACGATCGGCGGCGATCACACGATCGCGCTTCCCCTCCTGCGCGCCATCAACAAGAAGCACGGCCCGGTGGCCGTGCTGCACTTCGACGCGCACCTCGACACCTGGGACACCTATTTCGGCGCCCCGACGACGCACGGCACGCCGTTCCGCCGCGCCTCGGAGGAGGGACTCATCGACATGACGGCGAGCATGCACGGCGGCATCCGCGGCCCGCTCTACGGCAAGGGCGACCTCGAGGACGACGTGAAGCTCGGATTCCAGATCGTGACGACGGAGTACGTCGAGGAGAACGGGGTACCCGCAGCGCTCGAACGGATCCGCGCCCGCGTCGGCGACAAGCCCCTCTACATCTCGATCGACATCGATGTGCTGGATCCCTCCCATGCACCGGGCACCGGTACGCCCGAGGCCGGTGGCCTGACGAGCCGCGAGCTGCTCCGGATCCTCCGCGGGCTCGCCGATCTCAACATCGTCGGCGCCGACGTCGTCGAAGTCGCGCCCGCCTACGACCACGCTCAGATCACCGCGGTCGCCGCGAGCCACGTCGTGTACGAGCTCGTGACCGCCATGGCCGCGCGCGGCTGATCCGCCACATCGAACGAAGGAGTTCGCCATGCACACCCCCACCGAGACGGAGGTCCTCGCGGCCGCCGATGCCATCATCGACGCCTTCCGGGCGACCGACACCGAGCGCTACTTCGCGGGCTTCGCCCCCGACGCGACGTTCATCTTCCACCCGGAGGCCGCCCGGCTGAATTCCCGGGACGAGTACGAACGGCTCTGGGCGGGCTGGGTAGAGAGCGGCTGGCGGGTGACCGGCTGCGGCTCGACGGACCGACTGGTGCAGGTGTTCCCGGGTGGGGCGGTGTTCAGCCATACCGTCGCGACCAGCATCGACTCCGCCGACGGGCCCGACGCCTACGTGGAGCGGGAGAGCATCATCTTCCGCACCACCGATGACGGCGGGCTCGTCTCGATCCACGAGCACCTCTCGACCACGCCGTCGGAGGAGACCTCATGACCAGCCCGGAGACGATGGCCGTCAACCTCGACGGCCACGACGACTCGGCCGGTCCGGTCCGGGGCACCCAGGGCGTGCTGCGGATCGGGATGATCTGGCTCGCCGCCAACCTGGTGGTGACGACGCTGCTCACCGGCACGCTGTTCGTCCCGGCGGTGTCGTTCGGCACCGCGACCGCGATGATCCTGGTCGGGACGCTCATCGGCGTGGTCGTGCTCACCATGGTCGGCAACATGGGCACCCGCACGGGGCTGCCCACCATGGCGCTGACGCGCGGCTCGTTCGGGATCCGGGGCAGCATCATCCCGGCCGCGGCGAACCTCATCATCCTGATGGGGTGGAGCTGGGTGCAGGCCATGCTCGCCGGCGTCACGGTCAACTACCTGATCCACGAGGCGACCGGCTTCTCGAACCCGGCGCTCTTCTCGGCCATCTGCCAGGGGATCGTCGTCGTGCTCGCGATCTTCGGGCACACGGGGATCTCGCGCGTCGAGCCGTGGCTCGCGCTGGTGATCCTCGTCGTGATGGGCTTCGTCTTCGCCGCCGCGTTCGGAGCGTTCAGCCCTGCGGAGTTCGGCTCGATCCCGGTCGACGCCTCGCTGGGCGGCACGCCGTTCATCACGCTCGACATGGTGATCGCCACCGCGATCTCGTGGACGGTCCTCTCGGCGGACATGAACCGGCACGCGAAGAGCAGCCGTGCGGGCATCGTCGGCGCCGGGGTCGGCTACACGCTGTCGACCTGCATCTCGATGTTCCTCGGCCTCGTGGCGTTCAGCGCGGTGCTGCTGCGCGGCGACAGCGAAGCGGTGCCGTTCGACCCCTCGGCTGTCTCTTATACACATCTGACGCTGCCGACGATCTTACGCGTGTAGAT
>CAMFIY010000091.1 GCA_945952575.1 uncultured Leucobacter sp. | reverse complement strand
GCGTGTAGATCTCGGTGGTCGTCGGATGATTAAAGAAGAAGTCGATCGTGCTGCCCGCCGGGAAGTTGATCTCGCCGCGCACCAGGTCGTCGAAGCCGAGATCGATCTCGGGCACTCGGAATCGCAGCGCGGGCGCGCGACCCTCCGCGCGGAAGGCGGCCTTCTGCTCATCGGTGAGGTCGCGATCGTAGTTGTCGTAGCCGAGCTGCTTGGGCCGGCCGGCCGCTTCGTTGCGCGCATCGATCTCCTCAGCGGTGCTGAAGCTCTCGTACAGATGCCCGGCCTCCAGCAGCCGCGCCGCGATCTCTCGATAGATCTCGCCCCGCTGGGACTGGCGATACGGCTCGTTCGGACCGCCGGCCTCGATGCCCTCGTCCCAGTCGAGCCCGAGCCAGCGCAACGAGTCGATGATCTGCTGGTAGCTCTCCTCGCTGTCGCGCGCGGCATCCGTGTCCTCGATCCGGAAGACGAAGGTGCCGCCCGTGTGCCGGGCATAGGCCCAGTTGAACAGTGCGGTGCGCACCATTCCGACGTGCGGAGTGCCCGTCGGCGAGGGGCAGAAGCGGACGCGGACATCGCTTCCGGTAGCGGTGGAGAACTGGGGTTCGCTGCTCGTAGTCATCGCTGCCCAGTGTACTGGTGCTCTCCGATCTCAGCGGCGGCGCGTGCGGATGCCGAGCTGGATCGAGGCGACGGCGCCGAAGGCGAGCAGGACCCCCGCGACGAGCGCGAGGAACGAGAAGTCGCCGATGGCGAAGACGACGCCGGAGAGCACGCCGGCGACGGCTCCTGCCGCACTCATGAAGGTATCCGATCGGCCCTGCCAGCGCGGGCGCTCCGCGAGCGCGGTGAGCTCGGTCAGCAGCGCCGCGCCGGCCACCGTCACCGCTCCCCATCCCAGTCCGAGCAGGCCCAGCGCGATCTGCACGATGAGGTGCGACTCGCCGGAGACGTAGGAGAGGGCGATCGCGCCGAGCAGCATGACCCAGCCGGCCGCGATCACCGGGATCCGCCCGACGCGGCTCGCGAGCAGGCCGAACACCGGCGAGAGCGCGTACATGCCGGCGATGTGCACGCTCAGCGTGATGCCGACGATCTCGGGCGTGCCCGCATGATCCATGATGTGCAGCGGCGTCATGGCCATGAGCGCCACCATGATGGCCTGAGCCATCGCCACGACGAAGATGACGAGGATCACGTTCCAGCGCCGGCTCCCGGCAGAGGCCGGATCCTCGCCCGCGGGCGGAGCATCGGGATCATCGACCCGGAGCTCCTCCTCCGAGGTCTCCGCTGCGATGCTCCGCGCGACGAGCAGCGGATCGGGCCGGAGACCGAGCCAGTTCACGAGTGCTGCGAGGATCTGCGCGATCAGGGCGAAGACGAAGACGCCGGCGAGCGGCGTGATCCCGAGCGCCGTGCCCACCGAGGCGCCCGGACCCATCAGGTTCGGTCCGACGACGGCGCCGATGGTGATCGACCCGACGACGAGGGAGAGGTCCCTCGCCCGGTTGTGCGGCAGCGCGAGATCGGTCGCGCTGAAGCGCGAGAGCAGCTGGACGGCGCTCCCCACGCCGAGCATGCCGATCCCGAGCGCGAGCACCCACCACTGGGCGACGACGGTCGAGAGGATCGCGACCAACGCGCCGAGCGTCGCGATAAGGCTTCCGGCGACCAGCGCGCGGCGCCGGCCGTGCTTCGCCGCGAGCCGGGCGAGCGGGATGCCCGCGATCGCGGCTCCCGCGTTGAACGCCGCCGAGGCGAGGCCGGAGATCGCATCGTTGCCGCTGACCTCGGCGAGCAGCAGCGCGCCCACCGAGAGCGAGGCGCCGAGACCGAGGCCGCCGAGAATCGTTCCGCTCGCCAGCACCCAGAGCGTCCGGCGCTGCAGTGCGCCGCCGAGCTTCAGACTGCCGTCGAGGACAGCCGGGGTCACGCCGCGGCCTCGAGACCCCAGAGCGACCCGTCGACGCCGGAGAGCAGGCGCTTCGCCAGGCGCACCTGCGGGCTCTCGTTCGCCGTGTCCATCGATACCAGGCCGATGGTCCGGTAGCGGGGCGGATCGAGCGGCAGCGCGGTCGCGTCCTCGGGCAGCGTCCGGGCAGCGGCCAGGGCGAGGCCCGGCACGAGCGCGACGGCTCCGCCCACCGCGGCCATCGCGAGCATGGCCGGCACGTTGTCGGTCTCCTGGATGATGTCCGGTTCGAAGCCGGACTCGGCCGCGGCGGCCAGCAGGTGGCCGCGGCACTTCTCGCAGCCGGCGACCCAGTGGTCGGCCGAGAAATCGCCGAGATGGGCGACACTCGCATCGCCCGCCCGATCGTCGGAGACGACGAGGCTCACCGTCTCCTTCCAGAGCGGTGTGAAGACGCTTCCGGCGGGCAGCTCCGCTGCGCCGATGTAGTCGAAGATCAGCGCGCAGTCGACCTCGCCGTCGCGGAGCATCCCGACCGCGGCCGGCGGCTCCGCCTCCCGGTACTGCAGCGCGACCTCGGGGACCTCCACCGACATCCTGCGCATGATCGTGGGCACGATGGTCGCCGAGCACGAGGGGAAGCCGACCATCCGGAGGGTGCCGCCGCGCTCACCGCGCAGGTCCTCGATGGCGGCGAGCGCCGCATCGATCTCGGCGACGACGGTACGACCGTGCTCCGCGAGGATGTTGCCGGCGGTGGTGAGCCGGATCCCGCGCCCCTGCCGCTCGATCAGCGGCACGGCCAGCCGCGTCTCCACCCGTTTGATCCGCTGGCTCACCGCGGGCTGGCTGAGGTTCAGGCTGGCGGCTGCGGCGGTGAGGGATCCGGTGGTCGCGAGTGCGTGGAGGATGCGCAGCTCGGTTGAATCGATGGCGCCGAGCGGATCGGGATGACGGATGCTGCTCATCGCACCATCATAAGTCGAGCGAAACAGAAGTGGCAAACCTATTCTTCTAGGTTATGCGACGTAGATCACGGCCGCCAATCGCGCGCGAGTCCGGATATCCGCTCCGCGAGCGCATCGAGCGATTCCCCGCCGTGTGCGCCGCGTCCGAGCGCGAGCCCGACCAGGAAGGTGCTGAGCGGGGCGGCCGGGCGGGCGACGCCGTGCGCGACATCCGCGGCGATGTCGAGAACGAGACCGATCGGCACGTCGGCCTCGCTGATCCCGAGCTCCGCGGCAGCGGCGGCGAGCCAGTCGTCGAGGGCCTCGGGAGGCAGGTGCTGGGGAGAATTCATCGTGCGTCCTTTCCTGATGCCGATCTCGCATCCGCGAGCTGTTCCGGAGTATCGATGTCGGCGACGAGGGCGTCCTCCGCCGGGATGCGCCGCAGCGCGAGCCGGCCGAGCACCGACCGGACGGGCCGATCCGCAAGGGATCCGCCCGCATCGAGCACCGAGGCGACCGCGCTGCGCAGGGACGACGCGCGGACGCAGGCGCTGAGCCACTGCGGGTGGCCGGAGGAGTCGACCAGGACCGCCCCGTCCGATGACGCGGAGGACTCCGTCGCGGCGAGATCCCGGAGCACCGTCTTCAGCCGGCCCACCGTGACCGACGGATGCACCAGGTCGCACGCGAGCAGCAGCAGCCAGGGCGCAGCGGTTTCCGGCAGCCCCGCGGCGAGCGCGGCGAGCGGGCCCGAGAACGGAGGCTCCTCGCGCACCGTGCGATCCGCGAGCGCACCGGCATGGGCGGGCCCGGACACGATGACGCGCCGGGCGCCCCCGGCGCGCGCCGCGAGAACCGCGCGATCCACCAGGCGCGCGCCGTCGACCTCGAGACCGGCCTTGTCGACCCCGCCGAGGCGCGAACCCCTGCCGCCGGCGAGAACGATCGCGTCGAAGCCGGGCTCGCTCACGGCGATCCCGTCTCGATCAGCAGCACCGACTCCCCCTCGCGGACGCCAGAGCGTTCGGGCCCCACGATCGCGTAGCCGTCGGTGCCGCCGTGCCGTCCGACGGAATGCGAGACCTGGGCGGCCGGGACGGCCGGCCGGCAGACCGGGCCGGCCGCCGACTCCTCGATCGTGACCGGCAGTACTTGGAGTCGCCCGGCCCTGCCGGACCAGGAGGCCCCGGCGGTCGCCACGAGCCGGCGCCGATGGATCCTGCGGTGGCCCGCGAGCGCGCGCAGCGCCGGGCGGACGAACAGTTCGAAGCTCACGGCGGCGCTCACCGGATTCCCGGGAAGCGCGAATACGAACGCCCCGGCGCTGTGCCGACCGGCGCACTGGGGCTGCCCGGGGCGGACGGCGACGCGCACCGAACGGACGCCGGGCTCCTCCTCGTGCGCGAGACGCACGACGTCGTGCCGCCCCGGGCCGACCCCTCCGGTGGTGATGACGACGTCGTGGACGGCCGCGACCTCGCGCAGGCGCGCGGCGAAGGCGATCGCATCGTCCGAGCGGTGCTCCACGGTCGTGGCCATGAACCCCGCCTCGGCCAGCTGCCCGGAGAGCTGCACGGAGTTCGATTCGGGAATCTGCCCTCTGCCGAGGCCCGTACCCGGTCGACGCAGCTCGGATCCGGTGCTGACCACCGCGATCCTCGGCGCGCGGTGCACGAGGACGACGTCGACATCGGCCGCTGCGATCGCGGAGCAGCGGACGGCGCCCAGCGATTCCCCCGACCACGCGATGACCTCGCCCGCGCGCACATCCTCGCCGCGACGCCGCACGTTCGCCCCGACTGCGACCGGGTGCAGGATCCCGACCGTCCTGCTCCCCCAGGCGCCTACGCCGGACTCGCCCGCCGCCGCCTCCACCGGCACGACGGCATCCGCGTCGCTCGGGACCGGCGCGCCGGTCATGATCCGCACGGCGCACCCGGCGGGCAGCGCCGGGTCCTCGTCGCTGCCCGCCGCGATCTCGCCGATCAGCCGCAGACGCGCGGGGGCGCGCTCGCTCGCGGCGAGCGTCTCCACCGCCCGCATCGCATAGCCGTCCATCGCCGACGCGTCCCAGAGGGGCAGGGAGATCCGAGCCGTCACGTCCTCCGCGAGCGCGAGACCGTGGGCCGCTTCGATTCCGAGCATCGCCGTTCCGGTCCGCCCGATCCCGGCGAGGATCCACTCGAGATGAGACTCCGGCGTCACGGGCGCCGCACCCCGTCCGACAGAACCGGTCATGCCGGCCCTCTCCCGATCCCGATACCGCTCCCGGGCGCCGCGCGGTCCGGCAGGCCGACCGTCGCAGCGAACGCGGCCGCGAACCTCGTGGCGGGCGCGGCGAGGATCTCGGAGACCGATCCGGACTGCACCGAGCGCCCGGATTCGAGCACGATCATCCGGTTCGCCAGCGCGAGAGCGTCTCGAGCATCGTGCGAGACGAGGATCGTCGTCGTGGGGAGCTCGCGCAGCTGCGTCGCGATGAGCGCGCGCATGTCCGCCGCCGCCTCGACGTCGAGAGAGGCGAACGGCTCGTCGAGCAGCAGGAGACGCGGCCTCGCGGACAGCGTGCGCAGCAGCGCCACCCTCCTGGCCTGGCCGCCGGAGAGCGTCGCGGGCGGGCGCGGGCCGAGATCTGCCAGACCGGCCCGGCCAAGCCACTGCTCGGCCTCGCCCTGAGCGACGGATACGGTCTCGCCGCGGGCCCGGACGGCGAAGGTGATGTTGTCGAGCACGCTCAGGTGCGGGAACAGCTCCGCCTCCTGCCCCAGGCGGCCGACCCGGCGCCGGCTGGGCGGCAGGTGGATGCGGCTCTCCGCATCGGCAAGGGTCTCCCCGCCGAGGAGGACGCGGCCGGCATCGAGACCGACCAGGCCCGATAGCGCATCGAGGAGGGTCGTCTTCCCCGCTCCGCTCGGTCCGGTGATCGCCAGGGTCTCGCCAGCCGGGACCTCGAGGTCGGCCTCGACCTCGAGGGATGGGCGTCGCACGCGGATGCGGGCATCGAGCCCGACGCTCATCGGAGCGCTCCCGGACGCCAGGCCCGGATCGTCAGCAGCACGAGCACCGCGGCGGCGAGCAGCAGCAGCGAGAGTGCGACGGCGGGCCCGCGCCCGTCCCCGCCGCCGTTGAACGCCGTGTAGATCGCGAGCGGCATGGTCTGGGTCACGCCGGGCGCGTTCCCCGCGAAGAGCGCCGTCGCCCCGAACTCGCCGAGCGCCCGCGCGAAGCACAGGATCATTCCCGCCACGATGCCGGGCGCCGCGAGTGGCAGCGTGATCCGCGCCAGCACCATCCAGCGCCCCGCCCCGAGGCTCGCGGCCGCGCGCTCGTAGCGGACGCCCGAACCGCGCAGCGTGCCCTCGACCGCGAGCACGAGGAACGGCAGCGCGACGAAGGCCTGCGCCAGCACCACGGCCGGCGTGGTGAACGGCAGCGTGACGCCCCACCAGGCATCGATCAGGCGGCCGATCGGGCTCGTCCGCCCGAACAGGAAGAGGAGCGCGACACCGCCGACCATGGGCGGCAGCACGAGCGGGACGGCGACGAGCGCGCGCAGCACGGCCGAGGCGCGCGGGCCGGATCGGGCGATGAGCAGGGCGAGCGGGATCCCGAGCACCAGGCACAGCGCGGTCGCCCCGAGCGCCGTGCCGAGCGAGAGGCCCAGCGCCTGCATCGCGGTCTCCGAGGTGATGTCGGCCCAGAACGTCGGCCAGGACGCTCGGGAGACGAGCGCGATGAGCGGCAGCACCAGCAGCGCCAGCCCGAGGACGGCGGGCAGGATCGTCAGGAGCGGCGCGCGGTCCCCGGTGTCAGGCCGGGCCAAACGCATCGTCCTTCAGCAGCTGCTGGCCCTCGTCGCTCAGGACGAAGTCGACGAACGCCTGCGCCGCCTCCGGGTACTTCGCCCCGGTGAGCGCGGAGATCGGATAACGGTTCACGACCTGATCCGCACCCTCGGGCACGAAGCTCTCGACCTGATCGTCTCCGAGCACATCGGTCGCGTAGACGAGACCCGCATCGGCCTCGCCTGCGGCGACCTTCTCGAGCACGGCCGTCACGTTCTGCTCGAGGCTGGCCGGCTTCACCGCCACCTTCGCATTCGCGAGCAACGCGTTCGAGGCCGCCCCGCAGGGCACCTCGGCCTCGCACAGGACCGTCGTGACCGAGGCCAGGTCGGCGAGGGTCTTCACCTTGCCCGGGTTGCCCTTCGGCACGACGACGACCAGGGTGTTGCTCGCGAACAGCTCGGGCTTCACCGCGAGCTTCGCGTCGACCACCGTCTGCATGTTCTTCTCATCCGCGGAGGCGAAGACGTCGGCCGGAGCGCCCTCGACGATCTGGGTCGCGAGTACCGAGGATCCATCCGTCACGATCTGCGAGATCGTGATGCCCGAGTGGGACGCTTCGAAACGCTGAGCCAACTCGCCGAACGCGCGCTTGAGGGAGGCCGCGGCGTAGATCGTCACCGTCTGCTTCCCGGCGCCGGAGGACCCCGAATCATCCGAAGACGGCTGCTCCGCGCCCGACGCGCATCCCGAGAGGGCGCCTCCCAGCAGCACCGCAGCGGCACCGACCATCACTGTCGCCTTCGAGATTCGCATGTTCTCCTCCATCACAGATCGTCGCGCGTGTCCGGACTCCAGGCTACTCGTGCTCGCAGGCAGGCACAGCCCGAATGCTCAGATGCCGACCCAGGAGGACGCACCGGCCCGGTAGTGCTGCCGCTTCCAGATCGGCACCTCGGCCTTGATCCGCTCGACGAGCGCCTCGATCGCGTCGAACGCCTCGCGCCGATGCGGCGCGGCGACGGCTGCGGCGAGCGCGACATCACCGATCCCGAGCGATCCGATCCGATGCCAGGCAGCCAGCTGCAGACCGGTCCGCTCCTGCTCCTCGCGCAGGATGTCCGCGAGGAATCTCTCGGCGAGCGGGTGCGCGCTGTAGTCGAGGGAGCGCACCTCGTCTCCACCGTCATGGTTCCGGATGACTCCGGAGAACAGGATGACCGCACCGCACTCCTGCGATTCGACCGCCTCCCGCACCGCAGCCTCATCGATCGGCGCCTCCCCGATCCTCGCGAACGGCTCGCTCATGGCTCTCCCCCCTCGTCCTCCCCGTGCTGCACGTACTCGGGCGCGAAGCGCGCGAAGCGCTCGATACCGCCGACCAGGTAGTCGGCGTCGACACCCAGCTTCCGCAGGAGCATCGCCGCCCGCAGCGAGCGCGGCCCGCTCGCGCAGTAGACGGTCACGGACTCGCCGGACGCGAAGCCGCCGGCTCGGGATGCTCCCGCGGCTGCGACCGGGGACTCGTTCTCGAGTTCTCCGAGCGGGTACAGCTCAGAACCCGCGATGCGGATCCGCTCGTGCTCCTCCGGCTCGCGCACATCGACGAGGCGGACGTCGCCGATCCTTCTCCGCAGCTCCTCCGCGTCCACCCCGGGCGGGGCGCCCGGCCCGGCGCAGAACCGCTCGTAGTCGGTCAGTCCGATTACCGGTTCCGCGAGCGGATCCCGCATGTACTCGAGCTCGCGCGTGCGCGCACCGAGCGCGTCATAGATCAGCACCCGCCCGATCAGCGGATCCCCGACGCCGACGATCAGCTTCATCGCCTCGGTGGCGAGCAGCGTGCCGATGGTGCCGCAGAGACCCGGCAGCACGCCGCCGTCGGCGCAGGTCACGACCTCCTCGGGGGCCGGCGGCTGCGGGAAGAGGTCGCGGTAGCCCGGGCCGTGCGCGTGCCAGGCGACGCCCACCTGGCCGTGATGCGCCAGGATCGACCCCCAGACGAGCGGCACACCGGTGAGCTCGGCCGCGTCGTTCGCGAGATAGCGGGTCGGGAAGTTGTCGCTGCCGTCGATCACGAGATCGTAGCCGCCGAACAGCTCCAGCGCGTTCGCTCGGGTGAGGCGAACGGCGTGCTCGACGACCACGGCACCCGGGTCCACTCGCCTCGCGGCGTCCGCGAGCGAGGCGGCCTTCGACCGGCCCAGATCCTCGGTGCGGTGCGCGACCTGGCGGTGCAGATTCGAGAGGTCGACGACGTCGTCGTCGACGATCCCGATCGTGCCGATGCCGGCGCCGGCCAGATAGGGCACGCTCGCGCTGCCGAGACCGCCGGCGCCGATCACGAGCACGCGCGCGGCGCGCAGCCGACGCTGCGCCGACTCCCCGAAGCCGGGCAGACGCATCTGACGGGCGGCGCGCTCCGCCTGCTCGGCCGAGAGCGCCGGACCCTCGGCGACGAGCGGGCCGGGGCGCGACGGAGTTCCCATGCTGCGATCCTACGGAACATCCGCCGCGCGTTCCGCCCGCACCGGTGCGCACCCGGCCGGCGGGCCCGGCTACCATGAGGGCATGTCGGAAATCACGCTGCGCTACTTCGCGGCCGCAGCCGAGGCCGCCGGTGCCGAGGAGGAGGCCTGGGAGCCCGTCGGCGCGGCGACGCTCGCCGAGCTCCGCTCCGCTCTCGTCGAGCGCTACGGCGAGGCGATGGCCAAGGTGCTGCGCAGCGGCTCCTTCCTCGTCGACGGTCGGGTGCGACGCGATGACGGCCCGATCGGCGGATCCCGAGTCGACGTGCTGCCCCCCTTCGCCGGCGGATGATCCAATGACCGTCTGCACGCTCGAGCAGCATCGCGCCGAGACCCGGGCGCTCCTCGACCCCCTGTTCGCGGGCCTCGCCGCGCAGACCGAGGAACTGCCGCTCGGCGAGCCCGATCCGACGGGCCGTGTGATCCCCCGCCGGCTCACCCCCCGCACTCCGGTGCCCGGCT
>CAMFIY010000090.1 GCA_945952575.1 uncultured Leucobacter sp. | reverse complement strand
GCCCTTGACCGCCTCGACGAGGTTCGGGATCAGGTCGGCACGCCGTTTGAGCTGCACCGTGATGTCGCTCCACGCCTCGTCCACGCGCACGCGGAGCGTGACGAGAGAGTTGTAGGTGGCCCACACGTAGATGCCGAGCACCACGACGATGCCGACGATGACGAGAACGGTGATGAGTGATCCAGGCATAGATGCATCCTATCCGCGAGCGCAGGGGATTCGCTGTGCGCGGCCCCGAATCATGCGCCGAGCACCCGATCGAGATATGGATTCGCGAACGCGCGATCCGGGTCGAGCCGATCCCGCACCGCGAGGAAGTCGTCGAAACGCGGATAGACCTCGCGCAGCTGATCGGCGGTGCGCGTGTGCAGCTTTCCCCAGTGCGGCCGCCCCTCGTGCGCGGCCAGGATCGCCTCGGCCTCGCGGAAGTACTCGCGATCGGGGTCGCGCCAGTAACGGTGGACGGCGATGTACCCGCTCTCGCGGCCGTGCGCGGTCGAGAGCATCAGCGGATCCGCGGCGGCGGCCCGCACCTCGATCGGGAACGAGATGCGGAATCCGCGCCGATCGATCATCGCGCGCAGCTCGCGCAGCGCCGCGGGAACGGCGGAGAGCGGCAACGAGTACTCCATTTCGCGGAAGTGCACGCGGCGTCGCGTGATGTAGACGCGATGCGACTCGTCGGTGTAGTCGCGGCGGCTCGAGATCGACTCGATCGCGCGGTTGATCCCGGGCGTCGCCTGCGGCACCCAGCGCTGGAACCCGACGACCGCACCGAGCATGGCGTTGTTCACGACTTCTTCGTCGATGTACTTCGAGACCGCGCCGAGCGGCGCCGTCCCCGCATCCAGCGGCAGGCGGGTGTTGGTCTTGGTGCGGGCACCCGAGGTGTGCGGGAACCAGTAGAACTCGAAGTGGTCGGCCTCGCGATTGCGCTCTTCGTAGCTGTCGAGGACGGCTGCGAACGGCATCGGCTCCTCGACGGCGTGCAGCAGGTACCGCGGAACGCACTGCACCGTCACCGTGACCAGTATCCCGAGTGCGCCGAGTCCGAGTGCCACGGCCGGGAGCAGCTCGGGATGCTCGGTCTCGCTCACCGTGAGCACATCGCCCGTGCCGGTCACGAGCGTCGCCCCGACGATGCGTGTGGAGAGTCCGCCGAAACCGAGGCCGGTTCCGTGCGTGCCGGTGCTCGTGGCCCCGGAGACGGTCTGACGGTCGATGTCGCCCATGTTCTCGAGCGCGAGACCGAGCGGGTTCAGGATCGCCGGCAGCTCCCACAGGTGGGTGCCCGCCCAGAGAGTGACTCGGCCCCGCTCGAGATCCACGTCGACGAGCCCCCGCAGCCGGCTCATGTCGAGCCGCACCCCGTCCGTCGCTCCGATGGCGGTGAAGCTGTGCGAGGCGCCGATCGCCTTGACGGTGTGACCCGTCTCGAGTGCGCGCTGCACTGCGAGAACCACCTGATCCAGGTTCCGCGGGGCCACCTCGAGCACCGGCCTCGAACGCTCCGTGCGCGCCCAGTTCTGCCACGTCGCCGTCATAGGAAGCATTTCCCCTCGCCTCGATAGGTCGCCAGCGGCTCCCCCGCGGCAGCGGCGGCGACTGGCACGACCTCGTTCGCGTGCTCCATCGGTTCGCCGGACTTGGTGTGGCGCAGCCAGACCCGGTCCCCGACGCGCAACCGTTCCGCGGCGGCGCCGATCACCGGCGTCTGCACCTCGCCGGCGGCCTCGCGCGGGGCGTAGCGCAGGCCCTGCGGCCAGGTCGTCTGCGGCAGGCGATCGACTCCCGCGGGGCCGGAGGCGATCCAGCCGCCGCCGAGCAGCGTCGCCGTTTCGGCGTTCGGGCGGCGGACGACGTCGAGCGCGAAAGCGACCGCCGGTGCGGGCGAGAAGGACCGGTAGTTGTCGAAGAGGTGCGGGCCGAAAAGTCCGCTGCCTGCGGCCACCTCGGTCACCGCGGCCTCCGCGACGGTCCGCTCGATGGATCCCGTGCCGCCGCCGTTCACGAACTCGAGCTCGGCCACCCCGCGCACGGCGGCGATGGCCTGCGCGCGTCGCTCCGCGAGCTCGGCACCGCTGGCCTTTTGCACCGCGCGCATCAGCATCCCCTCGGCGGGCCTGCCCACGGGCTGGTCGCCGACGCCGGCGATCTGCGCCTCGTACGACATGATCCCGACCAGCTCGAAACCGGGGCGCGAGACGACCGCCTCGGCCAGGTCGCGCAGGCCGTCGGGGGTGCTGACCGGCGAGCGCAGGACGCCGATGTGGCCGAGCACCGGGGCCTGCCAGGAGGCATCGAAATCGAGGCAGACGCGGATCCGGTTCCGCTGCGACGGCGGTGCGACGGCGTCGATAAGGTCCAGCTGCGCCGCGCTGTCGACCATGACGGAGACCCGGCGGGCGGCCCGTTCGTCCGCGGCGAGCGCGGCGATGGCCGCGCGATCCGCGCTCGGGTAGGCGACCACGATGTCGTCGATCGTCTCGCTCAGCCAGACCGCTTCGGCGAGCGTGTAGGCGAGCACCCCGCGGTATCCCGGCAGAGCCAGGACCGCGTCGAGCACGCCTCGCACGCGGATCGACTTGCTCGCCACCCGGATCGGCAGGCCGCCGGCGCGGCGCAGCAGGTCGTGCGCGTTCCAGGCGAGCGCCTCGACGCCCAGGGCCACGACCGGAGCGGAACGATCCTGCGTCGCCTCGGTGAACAGCGGCCAGTAGACATCGGGTCGCAACCAGGGCTGTTCGGCTGCGGCAGAGCTCAACTGCGGAGCCGCGAGATCGAGTGTCATGAATGAAGCTTAGACCCGGCTCATGCGGGCCGGATCACCCTTGGAGCTTCCGTCTCGCGCGCGCCGCCATTTTCCGCTTCACGCGCAGGAACAGCGCCAAGAGGATCGTCACCAGGATGACGGTGATGAGGACGACCTTGGCGAGGAGCACAGATCGAGCCTACGGCAGTCCCGACGATGCTTCGCGCTCGAGCACCGTGCCCCCACTGGGATTCGAACCCAGACTGTGCCGATTTTAAGTCGGCTGCCTCTGCCGGTTGGGCTATGGGGGCCCGCCCCAATCCTTGCATTCCGCGGATCGGCACGCACCTCACGCCCGGGTGCGCGCCTTGCCGGCTCTGCGCCGACGTGCGCACCCGGAGACGACGCGTGCTCGGACGCCCGGAGCCCGGAGCCCGGAGCCCGGAGCCCGGAGCCCGGAGCCCGGAGCCCGGAAAAGTGTAGGCCCCGAGCTGGGCAGCGCTCGGGGCCTACGGTCTGGGGGATCCCGGAGCCGAGCTCCGGGATCGGCGGGTGTCGCTCAGGTGCACCGCGAAGCGTCAGGAACTCAGCCGCTGGCGCAGCCCCGCGAGCTCGGCGCGCAGGCCGGCGGGCACCCGATCGCCGAACTGGGCGAAGAACTCCTCGGTGAGCTCGCATTCCGCGAGCCACGAGGCGGGATCGATCGCGAAGAGCTCGTCCAGTTCGGGACGCACGTCCTCGATGCCGTCGAGATTCAGCTCGCCCTCGGCGGGCAGAGTGCCGACCGCGCTCACACGCCCCTCGACCTCGCCCGAGACACGACGGATGACCCAGTCGATCACGCGCGAGTTGTCGCCGAAGCCGGGCCACAGGAAGCGACCATGGGCGCCTGTGCGGAACGAGTTGGCCTGGAAGATCTTCGGAGCGTTCTCGCCGAGCGTCTCCCCCATCTCGAGCCAGTGACCCCAGTAGTCGGCCATGTTGTACCCGCAGAAGGGCAGCATGGCGAAGGGGTCGCGGCGGAGCTCGCCGACCGTTCCCTCCTGCGCCGCGGTCTTCTCCGAGGAGATGGTCGCGCCGACGAAGACGCCGTGCTGCCAGGACAGCGACTGCGCGACGAGCGGCACGTTGGTGGCGCGGCGGCCGCCGAAGAGGATCGCGTCGAGCGGAACGCCGTCCTGCTCGAACCACTCGTCCGCCAGGGTCGGGGTCTGCTGGATCGGGACGGTGAAGCGCGAGTTCGGGTGCGCCGACGGGCGGCCCGAGTCGGGAGTCCAGTCATTGCCCTGCCAGTCGATCAGGTGGCCGGGCACCTCCTCGGTCTTTCCCTCCCACCACACGTCGCCGTCATCGGTCAGCGCGACGTTGGTGAAGACGGTGTTGCCCCAGAGGGTCTCCATCGCGACGGGATTGGTGCCCTCGCCGGTGCCGGGAGCCACGCCGAAGAAGCCGGCCTCGGGATTGATCGCGTAGAGGCGGCCGTCCTTGCCCGGGCGGAGCCAGGCGATGTCGTCGCCGATCGTCTCGACCTTCCAGCCCGGAATGGTGGGCTGGAGCATCGCGAGATTGGTCTTGCCGCAGGCGGACGGGAATGCGGCCGAGAGGTGGTACACCTTGTCGGTGACGGTATCGGTCAGTTTGAGGAGCAGCATGTGCTCGGCCAGCCAGCCCTCACGGCGACCCATGACGCTGGCGATGCGCAGAGCGAAGCACTTCTTCGAGAGCAGGGCGTTGCCGCCGTAGCCGGATCCGTATGACCAGACCTCGAGCGTCTCGGGGAAGTGCGTGATGTACTTCACGTCATTGCAGGGCCAGGCGACGTCGTCCTGGCCGAACTCGAGCGGCGCGCCGACCGAGTGCACCGTCCGGACCCACTCGCTGCCGGGCGTGATCCCGTCGAGTGCGGACTGACCCATCCGGGTCATGATCCGCATGTTCAGGACCGCGTAGGGCGAGTCGGTGATCTCGATGCCGAGCTGGGTGATGGCGCCGCCGACGGGACCCATCGAGAAGGGAACGACGTACATCGTGCGACCGCGCATCGAACCGTCGAAGAGCGGCATGAGTTCGGCCTTCATGTCGGCCGGCGCGCGCCAGTTGTTCGTCGGGCCCGCATCGGCCTCGTTCTCGCTGCAGATGAAGGTGCGATCCTCGACGCGCGCGACGTCACCGGGGTGCGAGCGCGCCAGGAAGCTGCCCGGCCGGAGATCCTTGTTGAGCGGGATCAGCGACCCGGCCTCGACCATCTCGGAGGTGATCCGATTCCACTCGTCCTGCGACCCGTCGCACCAGACGACGGATTCGGGCTTCGTCAGTTCGGCGACTTCGGTCACCCACTCGATGACTTCGGGGTTCGCGGTCGTGGCTCCGTCCGTGACGAGCTTCGCGATCGAGATTTCTGCGTCGAGAGTCGAGGTGCTGCCCATGCGTGTCGTTCTCCAGAGTGTTCGGGTACCGTCAAGAAGCGGCCTTACGACCATTCTGAGTGAACATTAGATGTCCGATTGGGGAATCAAGGCTGTAAAGAATCGTGATTCTTGACGTATAGTCAAAATATGACACCGGAATCAATCGGCACTCAGGCCTCGATTGCCGAGGGCGCCTTCGACCGCCTGCTGCTCGGGAAACGGATCCGACATTTCCGCACTCGGGCCGGGCTCACCCTCGACGCCCTCGGCGAGCGCGTCGGCGTGGTCGGCAGCCAGCTCTCCCTGATCGAGAACGGACGCAGGGAACCTCGACTCTCGCTACTGCAGGCCATCGCACGCGAGCTCGGTGTCGATCCGGCCGACCTCCTCAGCTCCGAGCCGCCCGATCGGCGCAGCGCCCTCGAGATCGAGCTCGCGCGCGCGCAGGCGCTTCCTCTGTATCAGCAGCTGAACCTCCCCCAGATCCGCGCACCGCGCACGCTCGGCGACGACGCCCTCGAGTCGATGGTCGGCCTCCACCGCGAACTCGCGAGGCGCAGCCGCGCCGCAGCCGCCACGCCCGAAGAGGCTCGGCGCGCCAACACCGAGATCCGTCTCAAGATGCGTGAGCGCGACAACTACCTTCCCGAGATCGAGCAAGTGGCCGAGGATCTCATGGCCCGGATCGGGCACACGAACGGCGCCGTCACCCACCGCGAGGTCGCCGTGCTCGCCGAGCTCCTCGGCTTCACCCTCATCTTCGTCGACGATCTGCCGAGCAACACCCGCAGCATCATCGACCTCGAGAACGGCCGCATCTACCTCCCCCCGGCTTCGATCCCCGGCGGTCACGGCCTGCGCTCGCTGGCGCTTCAGGCGATGGCGCATCGGGTGCTCGATCACGACCGTCCGACGAGCTACTCCGAGTTCCTGATCCAGCGATTGGAGATCAACTACTTCGCGGCGGCGTGCCTGCTGCCCGAGACGCGGGCCGCGGAGTTCCTGCAGAGCGCGAAGCGGGAGCGGAATCTTGCGATCGAGGATCTGCGCGACGCGTTCGGTGTGACCCACGAGGCTGCGGCCCATAGATTCACGAACCTCGCCACGCACCATCTCGACCTGCAGGTGCACTTCTACCGCACGGACGCCTCGGGCGCGCTGCTGCGCGGCTACGAGAACGACGGCATGCCGTACCCCGTCGACGCCAGCGGCTCAGTCGAGGGACAGTCCATCTGCCGCAAGTGGGCGGGCCGGACGGCGTTCAACCGGACGAACCGCACGAGCGAGTTCTACCAGTACACCGATACGCCGTCGGGCACCTTCTGGGCGAGCGCGCAGACCGGGGACGCCGAGCAAGGCGCCTTCTCGCTGACGTGCGGTGTCGCGTTCGACGACGCGAAGTGGTTCCGCGGGCGCGACACGCATGCGCGAACCGTCTCGACCTGCCCTGATCCGGCGTGCTGCCGCACCCCGGACGACGGCCTGCTCGATCGCTGGGACGGGCGGGCATGGGCGAGCGCCCGCATGCACGCCCATGTGCTCTCGCCGCTGCCGACAGGCAGTTTTCCCGGAGTGGACGACACCGAGATGTACCAGTTCCTGTCGGATCATGCGCCTTCGGACTAGAGGGAGACCCATCGTGCGCCCCTGCCGAGGGCTCGGCTAGCGCAGCGACCGAGCAGCCGGGCCGAACCTCGGCGCCCAGCAGCGGACCCGCGCGGCGTACGCACGGAACTCTTGGCCGAAGCGGCTCTCCAGCTCGGCCTCCTCGATCGGGCGGACGAGCCAATTCCAGTACGCGGCCCCGGCCAACGCGTACGTCACGGTCATCCAGGATCCGAGCATCATCCCGACCGCAGCGGCCTGGGTCATGCCGGCGAGGGCCATCGGGTTGCGCACGAAGCGGTAGGGGCCGGCGATCACGAGCTTGCGGGCGGTCGCGGCGGGCAGCGGCGTTCCGTCTCCCCTGGTCGACATCGCGACTGCCGACCAGATTCCGAGCCCGCTGGCGAGCAGCAGGAGGAGCAGCCCGGCGATGAGGATGACGGCTCGCGCGGTCTCTCCGAGCCCGAGCGTCAACCCCCAACGGGTCTCGGCCCACAGGATGATGAACGGGATCACCGCGAGGAACAACACCCAGAAGACGGCGATCTGGCCGAACGTGCGCGCCAGCTGTCGATGAGGCGGCGCCGACCGCGACACCTGGAAACCGAGCGGGCCGACCAGGGCGCGCTCGGCCGGGATGCGCCCCCAGACGAGCAGCATCCAGGCGAAGAGGCTGCCGCACAGCGCTGCGATCATCGACACGGCGCCCCAGCCCGCGCGCCCGGTGAGCGTTGCGGCGACGGCGAGGACGGCCGCCACGAGCCCGGTCCACGGGACGAGCGCCCAGCAGACCCGCCGAGATCCGGCGGCGGCCAGGGCTGATCCGACGACGAAGAGCGGGATGTCCAGCACGGCGACGAGCCGCGGATCGGCGCCTCCGAGCGTCGCCTCACGCACGGGATCGACGGTGAAGACGAGGATCCACCACACCGCACCGGCGACCGCCTGCACCGCGAAGTAGCAGCGAGCAAGGATCGACCACGTCGGCCGGGCGGCCACGATGCCCGTCGCTACCGCTATCGCCGCCATGCTTCGAGTCTATGAGCTTCCGCAGCAGCTCCCCCACTGCTCTATATACTCGCTCCATGACTCGGCTGATACGCATGCTCGGAGGCGCCGCGCTCGTGTTGGCCGCACTGCTCGCGAGCGGCGCTCCCGCGGGTGCGACACTGCTCGACGTGCAGCGCGGCCCGCAGCTCGCATCGGTCGACGATTTCACGATCGACTCCTTCGACGCCGACTACACGCTGGGCCGCGACCAGGACGGCAGATCCACCCTGCGGACCGTCGAGCGCATCGTCGCACGCTTCCCCGACTTCGATCAGAATCGAGGTCTGATCCGAGATCTGACGCGAGTGTACGACGGCCACGGAACGGACCTGCGCATCGTCTCGGTGACCGACGAGCGCGGCGAACCGCGCGCGTACACGACGAAGGAGAACGGGGACTTCCTCTCCGTCACGATGGCGGTGCCCGTGGGCAGCTACGTGCACGGCGCGCAGACGTACGTGATCGAGTACGCCCAGCGCGACGTCACCAAGCGCTTCGCCGACACACGGGCTGACGAGTTCTACTGGGACGTGAACGGCACCGGTTGGCAGCAGCCGTTCGGCGGAGTGAGCGCGCGAGTGGTCCTCGAGGACGATCTCGCCGCCGCGACGACCGGTGAGCAGGCCTGCTACCGCGGGCGCCACGGATCCACGCAGCCCTGCGCCATCGCACGCGACGGCAGCGCGTTCAGGATCGACGAAGCCGAGCTGTGGCCGCAGGAGACCGTCACCTTCTCCATCGGCTTCGCCGAGGGCACCTTCTCGGAGCGCCCATTCTCGCTCTTCGAGCGGATCCCGCCCCTGACGTTCAGCGGATTCGCGAGCGCCGCCGCCGCGATCCTCCTCGCCGCCTGGTCGGTGACCTTCGGCCGCCGCGGGGCGCGCAGCGGCCGCGCCGTGATCGCGCAGTACGAGCCGGAGCAGGGGGTCGATGCGGCGACGGCAGCGCAACTCGTGGGCGAGCCGTCACGCGCGATGACCGCGACGCTGCTCGATCTCGCCGTGCGCGGCAGGATCCGGCTGCTGAGCGATGGGGCCGGCGAACGCTTCGGCGCGATCCCGATCGATGACCGCGATCTCAGCGCAGCCGAACAGATGGCGTTCTCGGCGATCCAGCGCGGGGCGGCGACGGATGGCACGAGCTGGTTCGGTCGCAGCGCCGCGCTCGGCGACGCGGCGGCGAGCATCAGGAGTCACGCGGCTCGCGAGGTGGAGCGTCGAGGCTTCGTCCGCGGCCCGATGAAATGGGTCGGCGCGACGGTGCCGCTGCTCGGCTTCCTCGCACTCGGGCTGCTGGTCGTGCATGCGATCCGCGTCGGCGACGACGCACTGATCGCGATCGTGCTGGCCGTCGGCATCAATGCCATCGTCTGGTTCCTGGTCGGCTTCTTCGCCGTCTACGCGAGAGTGCGGCGCCGCACGCCCACGGGGGCCCTGGCGCACGACCACCTGATGGGGCTGCGGGAGTACATCCGCCTCGCCGAGGCCGATCGCATCGCGATGCTGCAGAGCGCGAGCGGCGCCGAGGTGGATGCGCAGCGGATCGTGCGGGTGTACGAACGCCTGCTGCCGTACGCGGTGATCTTCGGCTACGAGGACGAGTGGCAGGCGGAACTCGCGAGGTACTACGCGACCGGGACGCCGAGCTGGATCGACGGTTCCGGGCAGAGCTTCACGGGCATGTCGTTCGCGCAGATGCAGACGAGCGTCGCTTCCAGCCCCGTCACCCACGTGCCGTCCGCTTCATCGAGTTCGAGCAGCTCGTTCTCGTCGAGCGGCGGTTCGTCCGGTGGGGGCTCCGCCGGCGGAGGCGGGGGCGGCGGAGGCGGCGGAGGGATCTAACCCGGACCGGCTCGCACCCGTCGCGTTCGACGCGGCTCAAACGCGAACAC
>CAMFIY010000089.1 GCA_945952575.1 uncultured Leucobacter sp. | reverse complement strand
AAACCGAACCGCGCCCGAAGGTCATATTCGAGCGCGGCCCGGTAGTGGATGTAGATTGCAGTCGCGTCTAGCGCGCTTTTGGGTCGAACCCGGTTTTCTCATTCGACTGCTGCACCCATGCCGTGATGACCTGCTGGAATTGCTTCTCGTCGAGCATCGCCAACTGTCGGGTCGCGTCAGGGTAGGAGTCGGCCAGGACTTGGATGAAGAACGACCATGCTTGCGCCGCCTCCGAGTCGGTCAGATTTCGATTGGTCTGAAACTTGTCGTAGAAGATGCCGAATGCTGACATCACTCCCATTGGGACACCGTCACCGCCGAGGACGGGCAGCTGGAAGAGCACCTTCCCCTGACGCCCGAAGTCGATCATCTCGACTTCTGCTGCTTCACCAGTGATTTCAAACATTTTGGCAACCTTTCGTCTGTTGCAACCTGGATTTGTGCCTTGGGTCGGGCGGTTGCGTACCCGACCCAAGGAGTCTGTTTCCGCACCTACGCCCAGTTCGTTCCGGGAGATGCGCCATTGGGGATCAGTGGTCCGTCGCTCGCGACGTCGGCGACGGGCAGCGCGTCAATGGTGACGTTCTGCGAGGCAGTCTGCGTGTCGGTCTGCTGCACCGACACCGCGTACCCAGACGGCAGATCCGCGTCCTGCGAGAAGAGCCACAGCCCAGACGCGAGCGACGACACGGTGAGAGTCGGACCAGAGACCTTCGTCGGCGTCGGATACGACAGGGTGCCGTCGCCCGCGGTGCTGCCGCGGAGATCGACGAGGTTCGCCGCCGGCCGGGACACGCTGATCGTCGGGGCCGGCGTCGCGACATCCCATGCCGCACGACCAACCCACGTTGTCACATCGTCGACGACCTTGAGCGCTGCGGCACGGATCATGCCGAGCGTGGTGGAAGACACCGCCGGGCCGAACTCGACCCGATCGACCGCGGACCCAAAGCTCGCGGTCACCCACCCGGAGTCGTAGAGCGGTGTGTCAGACTGCAGCGCGAAGATCCCGAGTCGGCCGCGCCCGCCGGCCTGGTCGATGAGGAGTTCCCACCTGTACCAGGTCGACACCGCCACCAAGTTGTTCGCGCTGGTCGCGGTGTTGGCTTGCGGGTCGGCCTTCGAGAGGCGGACCTGGCCAGGCGTGCCGGTACCCGCGAGCATGGCGCGACCGATCACGTTCGAATTATCCGGGCGGCCGATGATCAGCGACTGCGACGCGGACGCCCACGCGGCCGGCATCAAGAAGTACGCCCGAGCGGCCACGTTCTGCCGGGAGGTGAAGCTCAGGCGCACCTGGCTGACGTTCGATGCGGCCTGATCGAACTGGATCGCCGGGATCCCCGCGGGGCCGCCTGTGGGCGCCGACGAGACGCCCGTGCCGACCGTAGTGGGGAGAGAGCCCGAGTCCCAGGATGCGAGAGTCGCCATAGTCCTACTCCTGTCCGTCCCACGCCCACACCCGGAATCGGCGGAAGCGTGTGTAGTAGGGGGATTGCGTGTACGCGGGCGACGCCTCGCCGACGTTCGGGAACCCGACATGCACGTCGAGGCGAGCGTGCATGGTCGCCGCACCGCCGAAACCGCCATCGAGGATCTTCGCCCCGTCATCGAGGTTCGAGTTCGGGCCGGTCGGCTGCACACCCGCAGCGTTGGTCGGACGCTGCCCGCGACGAACCTCACCGATCAGCACCTCGTCGCAGTAGATCGAGATGCGGTCGGGCGTCCACTCGCAGGCGTGCTTGTGCCACCCGAAATAGGGTTCCTGCAGGTCGAACCGGGACTCGTGGTACGCGTTCCCGGCCGCGTTGGACGTCTTCCCGGTCTCCTCGAAGAAGACGCCCTGAGCGCGGATGCCGCTGTTCGGCCAGCGGGACGCGTACGGCCACGAGCCCGCCGTAGTCCCATCGGCACCACGCCCTGCAGGCGTGCCCAGGTACTCCACGACGTCGATCTCGCCGCCGTCCTGCCGAGAGCGGAGCCAGAACGCCGACCAGATGCCCGCGCTCACCATCGGCTCGGGCGCGTACATCTCGATCTCCCAGCGCCCGTAGCGCTGCTCCGCACCCGTGAACCCGGTGCGGGGCATCGTGTCGATGTAGCCCGTGTCGTACCAGCGCTCCTTCGGGGCGTCCGGCTGCGGCGTGTAGAAGTTCGCGCGACGCTCGGTCTTGATGACCATCTCGCCGTCCTGCACGTAGGCGTTCTGGCGCTGGATGATGCCCTGCGAGTCCGTGTTCGACAGGTAGTAGTCGCTGCCGGGAAGCCCCCGCCTGTACCAGAGCGCGGAGTTCGGGGCGGAACCGTTCGGCCCCGTGAAATCATCCACGATGACCGGCTCCCCCCAGCCCTCGCGCCAGTTCGGCGACTGCAGGGACCCGCCACCGCCGTGGCGCTTCCACGACCGCGAGTCGGGATCCACCACCCAGAGCTCGGCCGGCATGTCAAGCGGCCTTCCGGTACCACTTGTCGAGCTGGCCGTAGTGCGTGGGCGTCGTGACCCCAGACGAGTATTGGGACTTCTAGAGTCACAGCTTGAGCCCAGAGCCCGAAAGGGCTGATCAAAGGCCCGGACCTGCGGAAAACCGCAGGTCCGGGCCTTTTTCGTGCCGACTTCCAATGAACAGAGGAGGCCGGAAATGGACGACAACAGACTTTCGGAGTGGCACGGTGGTGGCACGCCGGCGCCTGAACAGCGAGAGCGGGGTGGCCCGCCGACCGAAATCCGGCTCTGGCATGCCACCGACCTCGTGCCACAACGTGCCACACGGCGCCGCGTAGATAGCGAAAAAGCCCAGCTCAGATACTCTTTTGCTCCACTCCTTGCCCCCAATGGCACGGAGTGGCACGACCGTCCGCGTGAGTCCGCTCGAGACCTCTGGAGGGCACGATGACCACGACCACGAAGAAGGCGAACGCAGCATCTAAGCGTGAGGGATGGGGAAGCCTTCGGAAGCTGCCATCGGGTCGTTGGCAGGCCCGCTACCCGGCACCGGACGGCGAGATGTACACCGCTCGCACGGACGACGACAAGCCGCTGACCTTCCAGACCAAGTCCGACGCTCGGACCTGGCTCGCCAGCGTTCACACGAAGATCGCTCGCGGCCTGTGGGAACCGTCCGCTGTCGTTGCCGCCCGCCGCCGAGCCGAAGCCGAGGCCGAGCACGCGAGGTCGATCAGCTTCACCGAATACTCGGAACGATGGATGGAGTTGATTCGCACCCAGCCAAACCGAAGCGGTAAGAAGCGTGCGGCCGGCACGGTGCGCTCCTACCAGGGCAAGGTCACGGGCTACCTGGTGCCGGAGTTTGGGACCACCCCCGTCCGCGAGATCGACGTGGCGCGGATTCGGGTAATGACAGATCGCCTGGACCAGATTCCTTCGCCGCTGAATCCGAGGTCGAAGTTCAACGGGATCACGCGGCCGGTACTGATCGTGCTCATGATGATCCTGCGGCAGGCCGCGAGAGATGGGGTTATCCCTGCCGCACCGAACATCTCGATACCTCGCCAGGAACCCGTGAGGCACGATGCCGATCATGACCCGAATGAGGACGTGGCGAGTCCGGAACAGGTCGAAGCACTCTACGAGACCACGCCGGAGCTCTACGGCATCATGATCCTCCTCGCTGCCTGGTGCCAACTGCGACGCGGCGAATGCCTTGGCGGGCAGCGGCGCGATATTGAGTGGCATGACGATGGCAGCGCGACCCTGCATGTGAGGCGGCAACTGAATGCGAACACCGGCGATTACACCAACCTGAAAAGCGATGCGGGGAAACGATCGCTCAGCATCCCAAGTATCATGCTCGACCGGCTCAGGAACCATTTGGAGGTCAACGTCGCACCCGATGCGAAGGCGCCACTGGTTCCCACGAGCATTCGGGGCGGCATGCCGTTGTCGAATACGCGGTGGGGATACATCTGGGGTGAGAGTCGCGACTCGGTCGAAAGCTTGCCCCCGGGCTTTCGCTTCCATGATCTTCGACACACTGGCCTGACGATGTTCGCTCAAGAAGGTGCGACGCTTGCCGAACTGATGCGGCGCGGAGGCCACTCCGATATGAGGGTCGTGCTCCGGTATCAGCACGCCACGATGACCCGCGACCGAGAGCTGGCGCAACGAATGAGCGAGCGTGTGGCGGCGCGGCTCGCCGACGCGAAGAAACAGAAGGATCAAAGCTCCTTGGACAGTGAAGGACCGCCTATGACATAAGACCACCTCACCAAGAAGGAGACCGATATGCCTGTTCATGCTCGCGCAGGGGACGCAGAACCAACCCTCGTCTCGCTTGCTGTCGCCGCCCAGAAGTTTGGCGTCTCGATCCAACCGAACCGGCGCCGGATCGCAGATCGAACCGTGCCAGGGTACCGGGTTGGGCGGCTGATCCGAGTCAATCTGAACGAACTTCACGAGACACTGCTCGTAGAGATTCCATCAAGACGATGAACGGCACGAATGAGCGATGGGACGATAGCCGCCCGTCGCTCATTTGCGTGTGGTGCCTCACTCTGCCGCTCCTCGTTGACGAACCTCTGAACAGGAGAGCGATCGATTCGCCGCACTCTGAAGGCCTTGTGCTACCCGCTTGGCTCCGGGGGGAAGATCTCGTCAAGAGTTGTCGCGAGCTGGCGGCGGCGCTCGAGGTCGGCTTCGACAAAGGCGAAGAAGTCGGCCTCTCGGTCGTCGATCTTCTCTTCGTGAAGCTCCTGGGAGGGAGGCTCGCCGGGCCAAGCGGTCTGCCGGGTGTCACGGTCGCGGTCGAGTTTGGTGCCCGTGATCGTCACCCATTCCCGCATCCGCTTCTGCCAGGTATCGAAGTCTGCGTGCCACCCCATCGGGCCAGAACCGTCCTGATCCTGGTGGAAGCTCCCGAGGTAGTGCAGATGCAGTGCGGAGAGCTCCTCGACGAGTTCGCCGTGACGGTGCCAGAACGGAGGCACGACCGCTGTCGGAAGCCCGTACCGCTTCCGCAGCCAGTGCGTCCACTCGTTGAGCGCGTACCACTCGATCTCGGCCTCGGCCGCGCTCAGCAGCGACCACCGGATCGGGGCGGGAGGCTCTGGCACGTCGACTGCCGGTTCTGCGCTCTCGTCGCTGTCTGTGTCCTCCCACATCCGGTCGGGATCGTCAGGCGCGACGTCGTTGGCCTCTGAGAAATGCGGTTCGGTGTCGATCATCATGCTCCTCGGGGCAGGGGAGAGCTGGTGGCGGCCGAGAGGGTGGGGAGGATTCCGACCGCCACCAGCAGTTCAGGGGGTCACATCTGGACCTGGGCGCTGGGGGCTACGGGATCCTGCTGCCGGGTCAGGCCGCTCCCGGACACGGTCGGCAGGCGCCGCTGCGCTCGTTCCTGCTGCGCCTCGGCTGGGGGAGTGCCAGCCTCGACCGCGCCGGTTTCGGGGCTGGAGCCCTCCAGTGCCTGATCCAGTTCCTGCGCGGTGGCGGACTGCTCGACCGCGGGTGCGACACCGGGGCCCGAGTTCTTCGGCTGAGGACGATTGGGGTCGAGCTCGATGTGCTCGACGATGAAGTCCTGTGCCATGACCTCGACACCCTCTTTGTTGGTGTAGGGCCGATCCTTGATCTCGCCAGTCGCGACGAAGTAGTTGCCGGGGACGAACGTCTCCTTCGACACCGCCGCTTGGTCGCCGAACTGGAGCACCTTGAAGTATTCGTTGCGGAGCTCCTTGAAGGTGCCGTCGGGGAGCCGCGCGAACCGCTCCTGGCCTGCGCGCGCCGTGAAGAATGGGTTCCCGTTCTTGTCATCGAGGAGTTTCACGTCTCCGACGATGAAGCCCTTTACGCGAGCCTGATACCTGATAGACACAATGTCCCTCGTTTCTGTTGTGCTGCGAACGACCTGCTCGCTTCACCCGGAAGGCCCCGGTGCTGCGACACCGCGACGGTCACGGGACGTGCGCGGCACGGATCGTCGCCTCGACCACGGCACGTTTCTCCTGGAGTTCCTTTGCGCCGGGCCGCGTCGTCCAGGGGCGCAGGTCGGCGATGATCGGCCGTGCCGCGCGCAGCACGATCGCTCCGGTGCCGAACGGCATCGACCGCAGCAGATCCGGCGGCAGGATCGGAACACGGCGGATCGACCGCTGCACCGAATGGCCGCCGTACTGATCCGCTCCGAGCGTGTCGGTGCTCTCGTCTCGCTCCCCGAACAGGGCACTCAGATCCTGGAGGTCCTTCGCGTTCGATCCGCCGCCGAGCACGATCTTCACGATGCTCGCATCCCAGATCGCTTGCGCATTGTTCTCACCCCACGACTCGCGGGCCTGGGCAAGGGATTGCAGCACGGGGCAGCAAGTGATCCCCGTGCCGCCGCCCTCGGCCATGAGCACCGGCAGGCTCGGCAAGGGCGCCAGGTTCCCGATCTCATCGAGCGCCATGAGCATCGGCGGATCGAGCCGCGCGCCGGGAGACCGCGCAGCCATGCGCCTGGCGACCTCGACGAGATCCTCGATGAACGCCGCCACGAGCGCCGCCGAGGAGGACGCACCGGACCCGGTGGCGAGCAGATAGAGTGTGCCGCGTTTCGCGATGAAGTCTTCGGGGTCGAACTCCTGCCCGGCTGGAGGTGTCACGGATTCCATGACGCGTGGGTCGGCGAGGGATTGGAAGGCGAGGCCGACGCCCTGCCAGATGGAGTCGCGGGTGCGGGGGTCTGAGGTGACCATCGACTCGAGTGAGTCGGCCCAGCCGTCTGCCGCTTGGGTGGATCCCTGCAGGATGCGCACCGCGTCCATCGCCGCGGTCGGCGACAGCGCCCACTGATACAGGGCGCGGGCGTCGCGCCCATCGATCGCGGCAGCGTGCAGCAGCGCCTGGATCGCCGCCCGCGTCTTCCCTTCCCAAAAGCCTCCGGCCTCGACGTCACCGAACCCGGAGGCGGCGGCGAACCCCGCAGCGCGGATCATGGCCGTCAGCGGATCCTCGCAGCCGCGCACCGGGGACCAGCGCATGCCCGCCGGTAGGCCGGGTGCGAGGCGTTGCGGGTCGAACACCGCGACCGGGCCGACCTTCCGGCGGGCCTCGAGCGTAATGGTGAGATTGTCGGGCCTCGTCGATGTGGTGATGACCGCGCCTGGTGCGTCGAGGATCATATTGGTGACCACCATCAAGCCTTTTCCGCTTCTCGGAGGCCCGATCAGCAGCATCGAATCCTCCGCGGTCGCCCAGATCTCTTGCCCGCGCGCACGCCCGAGGTAGTAGCCCACATCTTCAGGCATTGCTGTCTCCTTTGTGAGTGATGGGCGGAGGGTCGGCGCACGGCGCAGGAGCTGCTTGCGGGAGGCGACCACCGCGATCTCGCTCCCGGTTGCCGTCCCGTCGATGCGGCGCACGTTCGGACGCTGCTTGCGCCCCTTGAACTTCACGAACCCCCACACCGCGGGCACCGCGACCACGGCGAGGAACACCAGCGCGATCAGCCAGAACAAGAACGGGTTGAGTCCCGCACTGCCAAGAGGCGCGCCGGGATCGAACGGGTTTGCGAGCACACCGATGCCGGCGGCGATCCCACCCTCCGGCTCGGGGTGCCCGGTCAGCCATGCGGTCGCGCTGCCCGCCGCACGCAGGATGAGCGCCAGTACGACCCCTGCGCCGAGGGCCGCGATCCTAAGGTTCAGGAGATGGTCGTTGACCGGACGGGGTGTGGTGCCGCTCATCGCCTGATCCCGTCTCGGGTGATCGTGCCGGAGATATACCCGAACAGCAGCACTCCGCCTGTCTCGGCCGGGAGCTCGCGCGCATCGACGAGCGCGTTTGCGACGCCCCGGTGATCGGCGGAGGCGGCACGGACGATGATCGCGACCGCGACGTCCTCACCGGGGATGAACCCGCTGCCCTCGACCCGGTAGAGCAGCGGCGGAGTGATCCCCGTCGGGCTCGCCGCCGGGGGCGGCGTCACCGGCACCAGAGCGGGTGCTGCCGTGGACGCCACGGCCGGTGCGGTGGTTGCGGGCGGGGCGAAGGCGCTGCGCGGCGGCTCGGGCACGACGATGTCTGCGAACTGGCGGCCGTCGGCCTCGGTGAGTTCGACGCGCACCGGCACGGCGCGCTCGGCGACGATGGAGGACACCACGGCGCCGAGCGCGGATCGGCTGATCGGGCCGGAGACGAGTGTGATCCCGTCGACGCTGACCTCAACGTCGTCGTCGCTGCGCACGACGACCCGGATCACGGGCAGTACCGGCGGCACTGGCACCTGGGACGGTTCGGTCGTGCGCGCGGCAGGAGGGAGGGGCTGGGGGTGGGAGCGTCGAGTTCGTTTCACACCGCACAGGCACCCCCGCCCCACCACGCCGCCGCGCACCTATTCGCGGCCGTGTCCGCCCAAAAATCTGGTGTCTGTCTGGAAGGCCCGCAACTCATCAGGATGCAGTTGCGCCTGAACCAGAAAGGATCTCTCCTTGATCTTCCACAGCGCCTGCCCGATGCCGAGACCGGGGAGCAGGGAGCGTTCGGTGCCGGTGAGCCCCAGCATCCGCCCCGTCGTTTCGAGCTGGTCGGCTTCCTGCCGGTAGATCACTCGCGTTTCAGCGTTTGCCAAGAGAGATTCCGCGAGCGCCCGCAACGCCGAGCCTGCATCGCCCACGGTGTGCAAGTCGCTGACCTTGTGGAAGAGCAGCATGTTCGAGATGCCGAGTGCGCGGGCGAGCCGCCAATGACTGTCCATCCGGCGCAGCAGCGCCGGGTAGGACAGCAGTCGCCACGCCTCGTCGTACACGATGAGCCGTCTTCCCCCGTCGGGGTCGAGGAGCGCTGCTTCCATCCATGCGCTGCTGCACGTCATCAGCACCGACATGAGGGAGGCGTTCTCGCTCACCCGCGACAGGTCGAGGGAGATCATCGGCAGGTTCGGATCGAACACCTCGGTCGAGGGGCCATCGAACAGTCCGGCGAGATCGCCGCGCACCAGCCTCTGGAGGCCGTGACCGACCATCCGGCCGTCCTCCTTGAGCCGCTCGTCCGCAGCGGGGCCGGGGTCGAGGATGCGGTCGACGACCTGGGGCAGGATCGGCACGGAGGACTCGGCGACGGCCGCCCGCAGCGCGGCGTCGATCGCGGTGTGTTCGACCGGGGATAGGGGACGGGCGAGCATCGTTTCTGCGAGCGCGCCGAGCAGTGCCCGCCTGCGGGCGGTGACCTGCCCCATCCACTCCGCGTCAGAGAGACTCGCGGGCCGATATCCGGCATCCAAAGGGTTCAGGCGGGCGCGCTCCCCGTGGCCGAGCACGATCGCGCGCCCGCCGACCAGCCGCGCCACCTCGGTATGTTCGCCTTTCGGGTCGCCGGGCACATACACGCGCCTGCCGTACGCGATCGACCGGGTGTAGAGGCTCTTCGCGAGGGAGGACTTGCCGCTGCCCACGATCCCCGCAACCACGATGTTGGGGGCGCTGATGATCCCGCGGGCGTACAGTTCCCACGGGTCGTAGGTGAACGCTGACCCGGAGTAAAGATCCTGCCCGATGAAGATCCCGTTCGCGCCGAGGCCACCTTCGGCGAGGAAAGGGTAGCCGCCCTGCAGGTTCGCGGAGGTGTCCTGATGCTGCGCGATTCTCAGCTGCCGGTACTGTCGCAACGCGGTCGGCCCCGGGTCGCCGGTGCGGGGCAACAGGTCGAGGGAACGGGCCTCTGCGCGGCCTTCCTCCAGCCTTGCGCGCGCGTCGGCTCTCCGTGCGGCGAGGTCCGCGTCCTGCATCGCTTTCGCGGCCTGCTCCCGGAGGCGCCGGTCACGGCGCAGCTCTCGGGCGGGACGGATCAGCGGGGTGGTGTGCAGTTGCTCTCGCATACCCGCAAGGCACCGTCCGCACCCCACCCGTGCTGGTCAGAGGGCACGGGC
>CAMFIY010000088.1 GCA_945952575.1 uncultured Leucobacter sp. | reverse complement strand
ACGGGAAGCTGGTGCCGCTCGAATCGGCGCTCAAGAACGGCGATGTCGTCGAGGTCTTCACCTCGAAGGACCCGAACGCGGGCCCCAACAAGGGCTGGCTGAACTTCGTCAAGAGCAAGCGCGCCCAGAACAAGATCCGGCAGTGGTTCACCAAGGAACGGCGCGAGGAGGCCGCGGAGCTCGGCAAGAACGAGCTGACGAAGGCGCTGCGCAAGCAGGGGCTGCCCCTGCACCAGCTGATGAACTCCGAGGCGATCCAGCAGGTCGCGTTGCAGCTGCGGTACCCCGACGTGGCCGGTCTTCTCGCCGGGATCGGGGAGAATCACGTCTCGCCGCAGTCGGTGATCGAGAAGGTGATGGCTCTCGTCGATCGCGAGGCGGCGGGCGACGAGGTGCTCCCCGCGGATCTGCCGATCTCGGCGCCGTCGCGCGCGAGCAAGTCGGATTCGAGCTCGGGCGTCGTCGTCAAGGGCGCGAGCGACGTGGATGTGCTCGTGAAGCTCGCGAAGTGCTGCACGCCCGTGCCGGGAGATGACATCCGCGGATTCATCACCAAGGGGCAGGGCATCTCCGTGCACCGGACGGACTGCCCCAACTTCCTGGCGCTCGAGTCGCAGGGCGATCGCCTGATCGATGTGGAGTGGGCGCCGACTTCGAAGAGCGTGTTCCTCGTGCAGATCCAGGTCGAGGCGCTCGATCGCTCCGGTCTGCTCTCGGACGTGACGCGTGCGCTGTCGGAGCATCACGTCAACATCCTGTCGGCGTCGGTGCAGACCTCGAGGTCGAGGCTCGCGCTCAGCCGGTTCCTCTTCGAGATGGCGAATACGACCCACCTGGATCACGTGCTCAACGCGGTACGGCGCATCGAGGGCGTCTACGACGCCTACCGCGTTCACGGCGGCTAGCGCCCGGAGCCTCAGCCCGAGGTGGCCGCTGCTGCGGCGCGTCCGGCGGCCCTGCCGCTGAAGATGCAGCCTCCGACGAAGGTGCCCTCCAGTGCGCGGTAGCCGTGGATGCCTCCGCCGCCGAACCCGGAGACCTCGCCTGCGGCGTAGAGGCCCGCGACCGGATCGCCGGCGGCGTCCAGTGCTCGCCCCTGCAGATCGGTCTGGATCCCGCCGAGGCTCTTCCGGGTGAGCACGTGGAGCTTCACCGCGTAGAGCGGACCCGCCTTCGGGTCGAGCAGGCGGTGCGGAGGAGCGACGCGGATGAGCTTGTCGCCGAGGTAGTGGCGCGCATCCCTGATCGCGGTGAGCTGCAGATCCTTCGTGAAGCGGTTGCCGTAGGCGAGATCACGCTCGTGCACGGCACGGCGCACGGCGTCCGCCTCGAGCGGGGCGTCGGTCAGCGCCTGCATCTTGCCGATCAGCGTCTCGAGATCATCCGCATGCACGAAGTCGACCCCGCGGTCGATGAAGGCCTGCACCGGACCGGGCGCACCCGAGCCGAGCCGTTGCTTCAGCAGTTCCCTCACCGACTTCCCGGTGAGGTCCGGGTTCTGCTCGCTGCCCGAGAGCGCGAACTCCTTCTCGATGATCCGCTGCGTGAGCACGAACCAGCTGTGATCGTAACCGGTCCGTAGGATCTGCTCGAGCGTGCCGAGGGTGTCGAATCCGGGCAGGGCGGGCGGCGGCATGCGCCGTCCGGTCGCGTCGAGCCAGAGCGAGGAGGGGCCGGGGAGGATCCGGATGCCGTGCTTCGGCCACACCGGCGAGTGATTCGTGATCCCCTCGGTGTAGTGCCACATGCGATCGGTGTTGGTGAGCCGTGCTCCCGCGCGCTCGGAGACTCCGAGCATCAGCCCGTCCACGTGCGCCGGGACGCCGCTGAGCATCTCCGCAGGCGCCGGGGGCAGGTGCGCCGGCCAGTTCTGCCTGACCAGCTCGTGATTGCCGCCGATCCCGCCGGATGCGACGATCACGGCCCCGGCGCTGAACTCGAAGAGCCCCGTGGCCTCCCGGTTCGAGGAGGCGCCCCGAGGCGCCTGCTCGGGTGCCAGCACCTCGCCCCGCGCTCCGATCACCCGGCCCTCGTGAGTCACCAGCTCGGTGACACAGTGACGCGGACGGTACTTGGCGAGGCCTTCGGCGATGCCGCGGCGGAGCCGGGCCGCGAACGGCGCGACGAGGCCGGGCCCCGTGCCCCAGGTGATGTGGAAGCGCGGGACGCTGTTGCCGTGGCCGGACGCTGTGGATCCGCCCCGTTCCGCCCAGCCGACGACCGGGAAGAAGCCGACCCCTCGGGCGGCGAGCCACGCGCGTTTCTCACCGGAGGCGAAGTCGAGATAGGCCTCGGCCCATCGGCGACCCCAGTGATCCTCATCTCGATCGAACCCGGCGCTGCCGAACCAGTCGGCCCGTGCGAGCTCGAGGCTGTCCCGAATGCCCAGGCGTCGTTGCTCGGGGGAGTCGACGAGTAAGAGCCCGCCGACGGACCACCATGCCTGCCCGCCCAGGTTCGCCTCATTCTCCTGATCGGCGACGATCACGCTACGTCCCGCGTCGAGCGCCTCGGCCGCCGCCACGAGCCCGGCGAGACCCGCGCCGATCACCAGCACATCGGCTTGCTCGGCCTTCGCTCCCTGCTCCGGTTCGGATCCCCGTCCCTGCTTCGGCATGCCCGCTCCTTCATCGACATCCTCGTCCTGCTGCGAGTCTATTGAGTGCGCAGCCGCGACCGCGTCGTCGCTGTCGAATGCTCCAATTCGGGAGGCGCGAGCATGCCCGCGAGACGCGAACACGCACGGCTCCGATGGGGCCTTCGGTGCGTGGAGAGGTGCGCCTGGATGCCCGCGAGCCCGCCCGCGAAGCTGCGGGCGAGCAGGCGGCAGGCCACCCGCTCCGCGATACCGAACTCCTCGCTCGTGTGCAGCAGGTCGACGACGGTGCGCTTCGGCCCGGTCACGCCGAAGCGCCCGAGTCTGGCGATGTCGGCGTCGGTGTAGCGGATCTCCATGGTGCGGAGCATCTCGTTGTCGGCCGCGAGCTTGCGCCGCCCGCCTACGGTGCTCGCCCGGATGGGTCGGCCCGGCTCCTTCGCCGCCCCCCAGACCCAGGCCGCGGTCATCAGCGTCGCGATCCGGCCGTCCGTGAGGAACTCGGCCAGCGCAGCTGCGCGCACCGTCGGCGTCTCCGGCCAGCCGATCCCGCGCAGGCCGGGCCCGCACGGAACCAGGGTGCCGCGCAGCCTTCCCGCCGAGCGCAGGGCCACCGGCCACAGATCGTATCTGGGCGGCTCAGGGGGATCCGGAACCCGGAACGCGGGCGGTTCGACGAGGGAGGTCATGCCTCCATCCTGAGCGAATCGGGGGCACCGCGTTGCGGATCTCCCGAATCTGTGGAGAACTCGACGGAACGGCGGAAATCGGCGACCTGTGAGCGCCGGGTGTCGTGGCGGCCCTAGTCGCCCAGCGCCGCGAGCCAGGACTGCTGGGTCGCGAGTTTCTGCTCGGCCTCGGCCTTGGCCTTCGCGTCCTTCGTCGACGCGATCTCGGCAGACAGCTCGGCGATGGACGCCTCGAGCTGCCCGCGCAGGCCCTCGCTGCGCGCCTTGGTCTCCGGGTTCGTCGCGCGCCAGTGATCCTCTTCAAGTCCCCTGACGTGATCCTCGATCGCACGCAGCCGTCCCTCGACCTCGCGCAGCGCCTCGCGCGGCACGCGGCCGATCTCGTCCCACTTGATCTGGAACTCGGTCAGGCGCTTGCGCGCTGCGACGCGATCCTTCTCGGCGAGCAGCGGCTCGGCCTCGGCGAGCAGCGCCTCCTTGGCCGTCAGGTTCTCCGCATACGCCTCGTCCTGCTGCGCGATCTCGGCGGCCTTCGCGGCGTACAGCTGATCGCCGGCAGCCTTGAACCGAGCCCAGAGCTGGTCGTCGAGCTTCCGGCTCGCACGCCCGACCGTCTTCCACTCGTCGAGCAGGTTCCGGTAGCTCGGGATGCCGTCGACGCCGCGAGGTGCGAGTGCCTCGGCCTGGCTGATCAGCCGTTCCTTGGCGTGCTTCACGTCCTTGTTGTTCGCGTCCATCTTGGCGAAGTGGGCCCGGCGGGCGGTGTCGAAGGTCTGTCGGGCGCTGCGGAACCGCTTCCACAGCGCATCGGCCTGCGCCTTAGGGACGCTCGCGCCGGAGCGCTGGGCCTGCTGCCATTCGGTGAAGAGCCGCTCGAAGGCGAGCCCCGTGTCCTTCCAACGGATGGAGGCCTCGGGCTGAGCCGCGAGTTCCTCGGCCTCGGCGATGATGGCCTCGCGGGCAGCCAGCGCCTCGGCACGCGCGGCGTCCCGCTCCGCCTTCTGCTTCTCGCTCAGCTCGCCGGCCTTGCCCGAGAGCTTCTCCACGCGTGCGCGCAGCGCGGCGAGATCGCCGACCGCGGCCGGTTCGACGAGCTGCTGCTGCAGGTGCGCGACGGCCTCGCCGGCCTCTCCGCCCGCGACGCCGCGGGCGATCCTGGCCTCGAGCAGGATGACCTGCCCCTCGAGGTCGGCATACTTCCGCTCGAAATAGGCGAGCGCCTCCTCCGCGGTGCCGTCGGGGAACTGTCCGACCTCGCGCTCGGAGTCGCCCTCGCGCACATAGACCGTACGGCTCTCGTCGACCCGGCCCCAGGGCTGTTCGTTTTCGCTCACCGTGCTCACCCGTCGTTCGTAGAGATGCCGGCGCCCGTGCCGTGCGGACGGCGTCGACCATGAATATCGCGAATTCCACTCTAGAGCACGGCACCGCATTGAGCAGCCGTCAGAATGTCGCTGGTCGTCACTAGCATGAGAGGCATGAGTACGCAGCAGGGGCACACGGCCCCACTCGCGGTGCGGATGCGCCCGCAGTCCCTCGACGAAGTCGTGGGCCAACGGCACCTGTTGCGCGCCGGGTCTCCGCTGCGCGTCCTGGCGGGCGGGGGAGACGGAGCGGCCGGTCCGGTCTCCGTGATCCTCTGGGGGCCGCCGGGCACGGGCAAGACGACTCTGGCGCAAGCGATCGCTGCGTCGAGCGGGCGCCGCTTCGTCGAGCTCTCCGCGGTGACAGCCGGAATCAAGGACGTGCGCACCGTGATGCAGCGCGCCCTCGACGACCGGGATCTCTACGGGGTCTCCACCGTCCTGTTCCTGGACGAGATCCACCGCTTCACCAAGGCTCAGCAGGATGCGCTGCTTCCCGGGGTGGAGAACGGCTGGGTCACGCTCGTCGCGGCCACCACCGAGAATCCGTCGTTCTCCGTGATCAGCCCGCTCCTCTCACGCTCCCTGCTGCTCACGCTCGAGCCGTTGACCGACGAGGATCTCGCACTGCTGCTCCGCCGTGCGGTCGAGGATCCCCGCGGCCTGCGCGGCGAGGTCGTGCTGGGCGACGACGCGCTCGACGCGCTGGTGCAGCTGGCGTCCGGGGATGCGAGGCGCGCGCTGACCGGTCTCGAGGCGGCGGCGGCCTCCGCGCTCGCCGAGCGGGATGAGGACGACGATTCGGCGCCGACCGTCACCGCTGAGACGGTATCCGCCTCCATCGATCGCGCGCTGCTGCGCTACGACCGCCAGGGCGACGAGCACTACGACGTGATCAGCGCCTTCATCAAGTCGATCCGGGGTTCCGACGTCGACGCCGCCGTCCACTATCTGGCCCGCATGATCGAGGCGGGGGAGGACCCGCGCTTCATCGCTCGACGACTGGTCATCTCGGCATCGGAGGACATCGGCCTCGCCGACCCCCAGGCGCTCGTCATCGCGGTCGCGGCGGCCGACGCCGTCGCCTTCATCGGCATGCCCGAGGGACGCATTCCGCTCGCGGAGGCCACCGTGTACCTCGCGACCACGGCGAAGTCCAACGCCGCCTATCTGGCGGTCGATGCGGCGATCGCCGACATCCGCGCGGGCGGTTTCGGCCGCGTGCCCGTACACCTGCGCGACGCCCACTATCCCGGTGCCAAGCGCCTGGGCCACGGCAAGGGCTATCGCTATCCGCACGACCACGAGGCGGGAATCGTCGCGCAGCAGTACCTCCCGGACGAGCTGCGCGGTCGCCGCTACTACCGGCCCAAGGCGCTCGGGGCCGAGCGCGACGTCCAGGCACGCCTGGAACGGATACGCCGCATCCTCGGCGACGGCTGAGAGCCCGTGCGGACGCGCGTCGGGAGGTCGGCGCGGAGGCCGAGGCGGAGAGGTCGCGGGCAGGATCGGCCGATCTGATAGCATGGATCGGCTCGAAACCGGGTTTTCGGGCATCTCTCCACTCCTGCACCACCCTCTCGTCCGCCCCGGCGTGCGTTCGTGAGGGGCGGAATCGAGACGATACGTCCGCGAGCCGTGATGGACACGGCCGCGTATCGAAAGGAACACTTCGTGGTCACGAAGTCCCAGGACCGCCGCAAGGTGCGTCTGTCGCGCGCCCTCGGCGTCGCGCTCACCCCCAAGGCCGCCCGCTACTTGGAGAAGCGTCCCTACGCTCCCGGTGAGCACGGCCGCACCAAGCGCAAGGCCGACAGCGACTACGCCGTCCGTCTGCGCGAGAAGCAGCGTCTCCGCGAGCAGTACGGCATCCGCGAGAAGCAGCTGGTCATCCAGTTCAACGAGGCCCGTCGCAAGGACGGCCTGACGGGTGAGAACCTCGTCGAGCAGCTCGAGATGCGTCTCGACGCGCTCGTGGTCCGCGCGGGCTTCGCGCGCACCACCGCGCAGGCGCGTCAGCTCGTCGTGCACCGTCACATCCTCGTCGACGGCCAGCTCGTCGACCGCCCGTCGTTCCGCGTGAAGCCGGGTCAGCTCATCCACGTCAAGCCCAAGAGCGAGGGCCTCGAGCCCTTCCAGGTGGCGGCCGCCGGCGGTCACGCCGAGGTGCTGCCCCCGGTTCCGGGCTACCTCGAGGTCGAGCTCGACAAGCTGCAGGCGCGCCTCGTGCGGCGCCCGAAGCGCGCGGAGGTGCCCGTCACCTGTGACGTGCAGCTCGTCGTCGAGTACTACGCGGCTCGCTGAGCGGATCGCTTCCCGAAAGAGGGTGTCGGCTTCGGCCGGCGCCCTCTTTCGTCTCTACCGACACCGCTAGACTGACTGGGTTGATCGACGCGGGTCAACAGGAACTGGAGGACAGCATGCGCAGACTGTCTTGGCTGATCGCCGGGGTGGCCCTCGGCTTCGTCGCCGCGCACTTCGTGAACCAGACGCCCGAGGGGCGTCGATTCTTCGACCGCGTGAACCGCGGCGCCCGCGAGTTCGGCGGGGCCGTCGCCGAGGGATACCGGGTCGCCGAAGAGGAGTTCTCCGATGCGCTCGACGATGTCGAGCGTCGGCTCGCCCAGCTGGAGGCGAAGAACTAGGTATGCAGACCGCCGAGATCCGCCGTCGCTGGCTCGACTTCTTCGAGCGCAACGGGCACACGGTCGTGCCCTCAGCCTCGCTCGTCAGCGACGACCCCAGCCTCATGTTCACCGTCGCCGGGATGGTGCCCTTCGTGCCCTACCTCTCCGGACTCGTCCCCGCACCGTATCCGCGCGCGACGAGCGTGCAGAAGTGCATCCGCACCAACGACATCGAGGAGGTCGGCAAGACGCCGCGTCACGGCACCTTCTTCCAGATGTGCGGCAATTTCTCCTTCGGCGACTACTTCAAAGCGGGGGCGATCCGTTTCGCGTGGGAGCTGCTCACGACGAGCGAGGAGGATGGGGGCCTGGGCTTCGACCCGAAGGATCTGTGGGTCACCGTCTACGAGGACGACGACGAGGCGCGCGGCCTGTGGCGCGAGATCGCGGGCCTGCCCGACGAGCGGATCCAGGGGCTCGGCAAGGACACCAACTACTGGTCGACGGGTCAGCCGGGCCCTGCGGGCCCCTGCTCCGAGATCTTCTTCGATCGCGGCCCCGAGTACGGCATCGACGGCGGCCCGGCGACCGATGACGACCGCTACGTCGAGATCTGGAACCTGGTGTTCATGCAGTACCAGATCACCGACGTGAAGTCGAAGATCGACTTCGAGATCGTCGGCCCGCTGCCGAAGCAGAACATCGACACCGGCATGGGGCTCGAGCGAGTCGCCTTCATCAAGCAGGGCGTCGAGAACATGTACGAGATCGATCAGGTTCGCCCGGTGCTCGACGCCGCGGCGGAGCTCGCCGGCAAGAGCTACGGTGCGAACCACGAGGACGACGTGCGCCTGCGGGTCATCGCGGATCACGTCCGCTCCGGCCTCATGCTCATCGCCGACGGGGTCACGCCGTCGAACGAGGGCCGCGGCTACATCCTGCGCCGCCTGCTGCGCCGGGTGACGCTCTCGATGCGCCTGCTCGGCGTCGACGGCCCGAGCTTCGAGCAGCTCTTCCCGGTCTCCCGCGATGCGATGCAGGCCGCGTATCCCGAGGTCGAGCGCGACTTCGACTTCATCTCGCGCGCCGCATACGCCGAGGAGAAGACGTTCCTGCGCACGCTGAGCTCCGGTATCCAGATCCTCGATGACGCGGTGGATCGCGCCAAGCAGGGCGGAGCCGAGCTTGCCGGTGACACCGCCTTCCTGCTGCACGACACCCACGGCTTCCCGATCGAGCTCACGCTCGAGATCGCGGAGGAGGCCGGGGTCCGGGTCGACGAGCGCGTATTCGGCGAACTCATGCAGGAGCAGCGCGATCGCGCGAAGGCCGACGCCAAGGCGAAGAAGGGGCAGCGCGCCGATCCTTCGGTCTACCGCGAGCTGCGCGGCCTCGGCGAGACGGTGTTCGTCGGCTACGACGAGCTGAACCACGAGAGCCGCGTGCTCGGGATCGTGGTGGACGGCCAGCCGGTTCCCGCGGCGCGCGAGGGACAGATCGCCGAGCTGGTGCTCGCGGGAACCTCGCTCTGGGCGGAGTCGGGCGGACAGGACAGCGACCAGGGCCTGATCGTCGGCGACGGCTTCGAGGCGGAGGTGCTCGACGTCCAGAAGCCGGTCCCCGGCCTGATCGTGCACACCGTGAAGGTGACGATCGGCACGGTCGCGCTCGATGCGCGCGCCGAGACCCGCGTGGACGCCGAGTATCGTCGCGGAGCGACCCAGGCGCACTCGGGCACGCATATCGTGCACGCCGCACTGCGCGAGGTGCTCGGCTCGGGCGCGCACCAGGCCGGCTCCTACAACAAGGCCGGCTATCTGCGCCTCGACTTCACGCACAGTGAGGCGCTGAGCGCGGAGACGAAGAGCGAGATCGAGGAGATCTCGAATCTCGCGATCCGGAGCGACTACGAGGTCGTGACCCGCGAGATGCCGCTCGACGAGGCCAAGGCGCTCGGCGCGATGGCGCTCTTCGGGGAGAAGTACGGCGACCGCGTGCGCGTCGTGGACATCGGGGGCCCGTGGTCGCGCGAGCTCTGCGCGGGCACGCACGTTTCGAGCTCCGCCGAGGTCGGCATGATCAACCTGGTGAGCGAGAGCTCGGTCGGATCCACGAACCGTCGTGTCGAGTCGCTCGTCGGCATCGAGGCGTTCCGCAACTTCGCCGCTGAGCGCACGATCGTGCAGCAGCTGACGAGCGGCCTCAAGGTTCCCCGGCTCGAACTGGTGCAGCGGGTGAACGACCTGGCCGGCCAGCTGCGCCAGGCGGAGAAGAAGATCGCCCAGCTGGAGGCGGCGAAGCTCACCGAGCGGCTGCCCGCACTGCTGGACTCGGCGGAGCGGGTCGGCGCATACACGGTCGTCACCGGATCCCTCGGCACGGTCGGCTCGGCCGACGACGTGCGCGGGCTCGTGCAGCAGCTCCGCGAGCGGCTCGCAGGGGAGGCGGCGGTCGTCGTGCTCGCCGCTGAGGTGCCCGCTGGGGAGGGCTCGAGCAAGCCGGTGGTCATCGCCGCGACGACTCCCGCCGCGCGGAACGCAGGAGCGAGGGCCGGTGCGCTCGCCAAGCTGGGTGCACAGGTGCTCGGCGGCGGCGGCGGCGGCAAGGACGACCTCT
>CAMFIY010000087.1 GCA_945952575.1 uncultured Leucobacter sp. | reverse complement strand
GCTGCAGGTGCTGGACGACGGGCGGCTGACCGACGGTCAGGGGCGCACGGTCGACTTCCGCAACGTGATCCTGATCCTCACCTCGAATCTGGGCTCGCAGTACCTCATCGATCCCGACATGCCGTGGGGCGAGAAGGAGGACGCGGTGCGCGAGACCGTGCGGCGCGCCTTCAAGCCCGAGTTCGTGAACCGGCTCGACGAGATGGTGATCTTCCGGCCGCTCTCGGAGCAGGATCTCGCGCAGATCGTCGAGCTCTCGGTCGACCGGATGCAGCTGCGGCTCGCGGATCGGCGCCTGACGCTGGCGGTGACGCCCGAGGCCCGCACCTGGCTGGCCTCTCGCGGCTACGACCCGATCTACGGGGCGCGCCCGCTGAGGCGGCTCATGCAGCACGAGATCGACGACCGCTTGGCGCGGGCGATCCTGTCGGGCGAGGTGCGCGACGGGCAGACGGTGCTCGTCGATGTGGCGCCGGGCGGCGAGTCGCTCTCGCTGGTGAGCTAGGAGTCCGGGCCCGCTGCCGGCTACTCGGCTGGACGGCGGGCCCGATCCCGCTCGGCGGCCCGGTCCTGCTCCAGGCGCGCGTTGATGAGATCCCGTGCCGTGAGCTGGTGCAGGCGCTCGCGGTACATGTCCGCGGTGATGCCGGTGAGGAAGGCGCCGGGGTCGATCTCGAGCGCCGTCGCGATCCGGATCAGCGACTCCACGGTGGGGCTCGACGCGCCGCGTTCGATTTTCCCGATCGTGGTCCAGTTGATCTCGGAGAGCTCGCCGAGATCCTCCAGCGAAATGCCCAGTTCCTGTCGCGCGGCGCGCACGCGCTGGCCGATCTCCGTGGCGGCTCGGGAGTGAATCTTGGGCACCGAACAAGCGTGGATGCCCCATGCGAATTCTGCCAGCTTCTGAACACACTGGTTGTATTGTCACTGTGCTCAGACGCGTTATCCCTTCCGGGCTCGCGCCGGGGCCCGGTCCGAGGATCCCGCTCACGGCATGGGGCCGGGTCTTCCCGATGTTCAGCGCATAGACTGAGCGGCGTCCGCGACCGGCGGATCGCCCGAACCTCAGAGCGAAGGACTCCTGACGCCCGTGAGCCCCACCGATCGAACCGACAGCCTGCGCATCCTGATCGGCTGCGATACTTTCGCCCCCGATGTCAACGGCGCCGCCCGCTTCAGCGAGCGACTCGCCGCAGGTCTGGTCGCTCGCGGCCATCGAGTCTTCGTCGTGGCCCCCGGCAAGCGCTACAAGCGTGTGCCCCCGAGCGTCGAGACCATCGAGGGACAGCCCATGACGGTCTACCGCCTGCCCTCGGTGCGCTGGCCTCCGCACGACTGGCTGCGCTTCGTGTGGCCCTGGCGCTCGAAGCACTACGCCCGTCGCGTCCTCGCCGCGGTGAAGCCCGACGTGGTCCACATCCAGTCGCACATCGTCATCGGTCGCGGCCTGGCGCGCATCGCCGAGCAACGCGGGATCCCGATCGTGGCGACGAATCACGTGATGGCCGAGAACATCCTCGACTTCACGGTCATGCCGCCGTTCATCGACAAGCTCGTCCTGAAGCTCGCCTGGGACGACGCCGAGCGCACCTTCAAGATGGCCCGCGCGGTCACCACTCCGACCCGCCGCGCCGCCGACTTCCTCGAGCGCACCGTCGACCTGCGCGGCGTCATCCCGATCAGCTGCGGCATCGACCGTTCGAACTACCGGCCCGACTCCGCGCCGCGCGACCGCAGCCGCATCCTCTTCGTCGGCCGTCTCACGACCGAGAAGCGCGTCGACGTGACGCTGCGCGCCATCGCGCGCCTGCTGGCCGAGCACCGACCCGAGCCGGGATCCCCCCTCGACCTGCACTTCGACATCGTGGGCGGCGGAGATCAGCGCAGACACCTCGACCAGCTCGTCGAACGGCTGGGGCTGAAGGATCGCGTGAGCTTCCACGGTCGCGTCGAGGAGGCGCAGCTCGTCGAGTTCTACAGCCGCGCCTCCGTCTTCGTGATCTCCTCGATCGCCGAACTGCAGTCCATCGCCACGCTCGAGGCGATGGCTTCGGGCCTGCCGATCATCGCCGCGGACGCGGTCGCGCTGCCCCATCTCGTGCACGACGGCGAGAACGGCTACCTCTTCGAACCTGACAACGAGCACGAGCTCGCCGACCGCATCGCACGGGTGCTGACCGCTCCGCGCGAGGAGTGGCTGCGGATGCAGCAGGCCTCGCTCGACGCCGTGGCGATGCACGACATCAACCGCACCCTCGACACGTTCGAAGCCCTCTACCGCGGCGAGCCGATCCCCGAGTGAACGAACCGCATCGCACGCGACTGCTCTTCGACGCGCGCTACATCCGCACCGACTTCCACGACGGCATCAGCCGCTTCTCGGCCGAGCTCTCGCGGGCCGTGTCCCGGGCGGTCGCGGCGCCCGGGTCCGGGATCGACCTCGTCTTCCTCATCCACGACGAGGCGCAGCGCGCCCTCCTGCCCGAAGGCGCCCGCACGCTCACGATCCACGCCCCGACCTCGTGGCGCGAGCCCTTCACGGCGCTGATCCTGAACCGGTATCGGCCCGGTGCGCTGTTCTCGCCGATGCAGACCATCGGCTCGCTCGGCAGGCGCTTCGCGCTGATCCTGACTCTGCACGACACCATCTACTATCGGCACCGGACGCCGCCGCGCGATCTGCCTGCACCGGTGCGCTTCGGCTGGCGGCTCTTCCACCTGAGCTATCTGCCGCAGCGGCTCGTGCTCGATCGCGCGGACGTCGTCGCGACGGTCAGCGAGACGAGCAAGCGCCAGTTCGCCGCCGTGCGGCTGACGAAGCGGCCGGTGGTCGTGCTGGCGAACGCACCGCAGCGACTCGCGGAGCTGCTGCCCGGCGAGGGCGCGGAAGCGGGGTCGCGGTCCGGTGCGGGGCCCGCCGCGCCGGCCCGGCCCGATCTCCCGCCCCGCAACATCGTGTACATGGGCTCGTTCATGCCCTACAAGAACGTCGAGACGCTGGTGCGCGCGATGGCCGGGCTGCCGGATCACACCCTGCACCTGCTGAGCCGGGTGAGCGACGGGCGTCGGCGGGAACTCGAGGCGCTGGCACCGGCGGGCGCCCGCATCGTCTTCCACAACGGCGTCACCGACGCCGAATATGCGGCGCTGCTGAACGATCGTGCGATCCTCGCCACCCTCAGCCTCGACGAGGGCTACGGGCTTCCGATCGCGGAGGCGCTGGAGTTCGGCGTGCCCGCCGTGGTGAGCGACCTGGAGATCTTCCGCGAGGTGGCTGGCGGCGGTGCGCTGTTCGTGCCGGCGGAGGATCCCGAGGCTTTCGCGCGGGCGGTGCGCTCGCTGGATGACGACGGCGCGCGCGCGGCACTGATCGCGGCAGGCATCCGGCACGCCGAGAACTACTCCTGGGAGCGTTCGGCTGCGCTGCTCGTGGAGACGGTGCGCGAGCTGACCGGTCGCTGAGCTCCGTCGAAGCTCAGAAGCGCCAGACGACGGCCTGGAAGCCGGCGGGCGGCTCCGGCGTCCACTTGGTGTTCTTGCTCACGAGGCCGCTGCCGGCCGGGTTGTTCGACTCGATGATCGTGAAGGTGCCGTCGTCGTGCCGCTCGGTGATGAGCACGGTGTGGACTCCGGAGACCCATGACGTGGGGAACTCGATGTTCTCGTACTGGACGATGTCGCCGGGCTGGGCGTCGGCGATGCTGAGGCGGGTCGCGCCGCGGTAGTTGTCGACCGGATTGCCCGAGCCGGTCCAGTTCGCGCCGCCGGCGGTCACCCAGCGGTGCACCGAGGAGATGCACTCGCCCGGCGCGTCCCAGCCGGTCGGGCGGCTCGTGCCGATCTCGCTCTCGGCGAGTGCGATCGCGGCCTCCACGTCATAGCCGTGCGGGATGTTCGCGAGATCGCTCATCTTGGTGAGCGCGTCGAGCGAGGCCGCGCTGGTCGAGGCGACCTCGGGCTCGAGCGACTGGACCGCGACCGCGGCCGCTGCGGGACGGGAGAAGTCGACCACCTCGGGGGCTGCTGATGCGGGTGCGGCGCCGAACGCGAAGGTGACGGTCGACACGAGCGCCACGATCAGCGGCTTGGCGGGGTGCGGCACTCGTGTACTCCTGCATTTCGGCGATCCCTCACCGTTCGCGTGATTGCGCTCGGGCGGGGCGCCGGAAATTGGCGCTCGTCCGATACTACGTTACCGTTCCGTTACCTGCAAGCCGCGGTCAGGCGAAACTCGGTCTCACCCGTGTGAAGCGGGGTGAGAGGCGGGACGGGGCGGCTCGGGAGCGCCGGCCGACCCGGATCAGGATCCGGTGACCAGACGGCTCAGGAACAGCGCTTCACCGAGCGCGATCCTGCGGATCTCCTCGGGATCGACGCTCTCGTTCGTCGAGTGGATCCGGCTCTCGGGATCGGGCACGCCGAGCAGCACGATCTCCGCCTCGGGGTTGATCCGCGAGAGCGTGGTCGTGAGCGGGATCGATCCGCCGCCGCCGCTCGTCACGGTCTGCGTGCCGTCGTAGGCCTCCGTCAGCGCGGAGCTCAGAATCCGGAACGCCTCGCCGGACGTGTCCGCGCTGAAGGGCAGGCCGAGCTCGCCGGCCGACGTCTCGACCGAGACGCCCCAGGGGGCGACGGCGTGGAGGTGCGCGATGAGCGCGTCGCGCAGCTCGGCCGCATCGGCGCCCGGGGGCACCCGCAGATTGAGCTTCGCGGCGGCGCGGGGCTGGATGGCGGCGACCGCGCCGACGACGGGCGGCGCGTCGATCCCGAGCACCGTCAGCGTCGGCCGCGCCCAGAGCTGGTCGGCGACCGTGCCCGATCCGATCCGCTCCGCACCGTCGCGCATCCCCGCGTCGGCGCGGAACGCCTCGTCGCCGTACTGCACGCCCAGCCACACCTGATCGCTCGCGATCCCGGGCACACTGAGATCGCCGCGCTCGTCGCGCAGGCTCGCGAGCATCCGGATCAGCGCCGCCAGCGCATCGGGAGCGGCTCCGCCGAACTCGCCCGAGTGCAGCGAGGCCTCGAGCGCCGAGACCGTCACCACGACGTCGACGGCACCGCGCAGGCTCGTGGTCAGGGTGGGCACGCCGTTCGCGAAGTTGCCGGCGTCCTGGATCAGCATGACATCGGCCTGGCGGAACAGCTCCGGGTTGGCTTCGGCGTAGCGATCGAGGCTGGCCCTGCCCTGCTCCTCCGAGCCTTCGGCGACGAGGATGAGGCCGACCGGATACGCCGCGGCATCGTCCGCGGGGGTGCCGCCGCGCAGCGAGCGCAGGGCGAGCAGGTGGGCGACGAGATTGCCCTTGCAGTCCGCGGAGCCGCGGCCGTAGAGCCGGCCCTCCCGCTCGGTCAGCTCGAACGGCGGGCTCAGCCATTCGTGCTCGTCGAGGATCGGCTGAACGTCGTAGTGGCAGTAGAGCAGCACGGTCGGCGCGCCGTCCGGGGCCGGGCGGTGGCCGATGACCGCGTAGCTGCCGTCGGGGGTGAGCTCGAGCCCGGCCGGGATCCCCTCGGCGCGGAACGCCGCGCGCACCCACTCGGCGGCGCGCACGCACTCCGCCGGGTCGATGACCCGCTCATCGGCGATCGAGGGGATCGCCACGAGTTCGGCGAGCTCGGCGAGGGTGCGGGGGAGGAGCGCGTCGACCCGGGCGCCGAGTTCGGCGCGGTCGGCGGAGGCTGCGGTATTCGGAGTCATGCGTCCATCCTCGCGCATGCGGCGGACCGGGGCGGGTTCTTCCGACTGGCGTGCACCTTCTTGACCGATGTGCAGCCTGATGACGGTCGGTAAGGAGTACTTCAGTGGCGAAGGTGCACATTCGTGCGGAGGTCGGGAGAAGGAGGAGAGGGCTCCGCCCCGCCGTGCCTCAGCTGCGAGCGCGGGCCGCGAGGATCGCGTCGATCAGCGCCTCGGCGGTCTCGCGCTTGGATCCTGCGGCCTCCGCCGCGACCCGGTCCCCATCGTCGATGATGACGAGCGCGTTGTCGGCCTGCTCGAAGCCCTCGCTCCATCCCACAGCGTTGACCGCGAGCAGGTCGACTCCTTTGCGTCGCCGCTTGCGGATCCCGCGCTCGAGGAGGGTCTCGCCGGGCTCGGGCATCTCGGCGGCGAAGCCGACGATCGTCTGCCCGGGGCTGCGCCGTGCCGCGAGTCCCGCGAGGATGTCCTCGTTCTCGACGAGCTCGATGGTCGGCGGGACGCCCGCGGCGGCTTCCTTGGTGAGCTTCCGCTCGGCGACCTCGGCGACCTGGTAATCGGCGACGGCAGCCGCCATGACGACGACGTCGGCCGCCGGGGCGGCTCCGCGCACCGCATCGGCGAGCTCCGCGGCGCTCCCCGCACGCCGGATCTCGACGCCGTCTGCGGCCGCCATGTCGAGGATCGCATCCTCGACATGGGCCGCGATCAGCACGACCTCGCCGCCGCGCGCCGCCGCCGCGCGGGCCACCTCGACGCCCTGCCGCCCGCTCGAGCGATTCCCAAGATAGCGCACGGGATCGATCGGCTCGCGGGTGCCGCCCGCCGAGACCACGAAGCGCAGCCCGACGGCATCCCCGCCCGCGTCCGGCGAGCCCGGCGCGGCGTCATCGGCCGGGCGCGCCAGGATCCGGCCGATCTCGGCGTGGATCTCCTCGGGCTCGCTCATCCGCCCGGGGCCGCTGTCGTCCCCGGTCAGCCGTCCGCTCTCCGGCCCGATCACGCGCACGCCGCGATCCCGAAGCGTGGCGGTGTTCGCCTGCGTGGCCGGGTGCAGCCACATCTCGGTGTGCATCGCCGGGGCGATGAGCACGGGCGCCGAGGTCGCGAGCAGGGTCGTGCCGAGCAGGTCGTCGGCGATCCCGGCGGCCATGCGGGCGATGGTGTTCGCGGTCGCGGGCGCGACGACGACGAGGTCGGCGGCCTGGCCGAGGGCGACGTGGCGGACGCTTGCGACGTCCTCGTGCACCGAGGTCGTGACCGGGTTCCGACTGATGGCCTCCCAGGTGGGGAGACCGACGAAGCGCAGCGCATCCGCAGTGGGCACGACCTGCACCTCGTGCCCGTCGCGCACCAGCAGGCGCACCAGTTGGACCACCTTGTAGGCGGCGATCCCGCCCGTCACCCCGACGACGATGTTCATGGTCCCCGATTCTCCCACTCCCGGCCGTGTGCGGGAACGCGTCCGGAAGGAATAGGCTACGGATCGTCATGTGCACCGTCGTCATCCGCGTCCCAGAGAGCGCAGCCGATCCGATCAGGATCCTCGCTGTGCGCGACGAGGATCCCGCGCGCCCCTGGAACCCGCTCGGCCGCTGGTGGCCCGAGGAGCCGGACGTGCTCGGCGTGCAGGATCGGCTCGCCGGCGGCGCCTGGCTGGCCGCATCGGGCGGGCGGCTCTCGGTGCTGCTGAACCGGGCCGGAGCTCCGGATCTGCCGGCCGAGGAGATCACCTCGCGCGGCGGCATCGTGCTCGACTCGGTGCTCGGCCGCCCGGTCGCGGAGGATCCGCGGACCATGGGCTTCAACCTCGTGCGGGTCGCCGGCGGCGCGGCTGAGCTGCTCTCGTGGGACGGACGGGAGCTGAGACGCACCGCGATGCCGCCGGGGACCCACATGATCGCCCACGAGGATCTGGACGATGCGCTGACGCCGCGGATCGTGGCGTGGCGTGGCGAGTTCTCCTCGGCCTCGACGGAGGGGGACGCGGCGACGTGGTGGCATCCCTGGCTCACGGTGCTCGAGCAGAGCGCGAAGCTGCCGCCCGAGGACGACCGCGCCATCATCCGCGACAATCGCGCGCACGGCTACCCCACGCTCTCGCTGCTCGCGTGCGTGGCATCGGTGGGGACGGATGCGAGCGACGTGCGCTATGCGCAGCTGGCCGCGCCCGGGGCATGGTCCCCGCTCGACTTCGCGTGAGCCGACCGGGCGATCCCGGCCTGGTGCGATCTCGGAATTCCTGACATCGTTGTGGCATGGCCCAGAACCTGTTGCAGTTGACCGGATCCCTCGCGCGGGCCGCACGAGCGCTGGTGGGCACGTCGGCGGCGGACACGGCGGAGGCCGCCGGGATCGGGCGGCACGAGCTGCGCGCCTTCGAGAAGGGCGGCGGCGATCTGACGCCCGATCAGACCCAGTCGCTCCGCCTCGCGCTCGAGCGGTTCGGAGCCTTCTTCATCGCCGACGGCGTGAACCGGCGCGGGCACGGCGTCCGGTTGAAGTTCTCGGCAGAGAAGGCCCGCCGGGTCGAGACCTGGGAGAACGAGGGCGGCCTCTCGGCCGAGGACGACGTATAGCCCCTCGCGCAGACGCGGGGCGGGTCCCCGGTACGAACGCGCCGCTCATGGTGATCACGGGCGGCGACGTGCACCGGCCGAGGGCTGTCCTCTCGGGGTGACGGTCGGCCCTGACACCGCGGTCCGGGTGCGCTGAGACGCCCTGCCTGACGCCTGGTCGACACCCCTTTCCGAAAGTTCCGAGAATTTTCGGGGAGGGGTGTCGATTCTGCCTATCCTGGTTCGACGTAGTGGATGAGAGGGTCGCATCCGCGGCCTCCGAAGCGGAACCAACAACAGGAGTCATCATGAAGTACATGCTCATCATGCGCGCGGTCGACCAGGCGGCGGTGGAGGAGTACCAGCAGCGTCCGTTCGAGGAGATCATCGCCGAGATGGGGGCCTACAACGAGTCGATGATCAACGCCGGAGTGATGGTCGACGGAGCCGGACTCTCCGACGCCTCCGAGGGCGCGGTCGTCGACTTCGGCGCCGAGACGCCCGTCGTCACCGACGGCCCCTACGGAGAGCTGCGGGAGCTGTTCAACGGCTTCTGGATGATCGAGGTCGCCTCGAAGGAGGAGGCGATCGAGTGGGCGCGTCGCGCACCGCTCGGCGTCGGATCCCAGATCGAGGTGCGTCGGGTGACCGGGCCCGAGGACTTCCCGCAGGACAACGAGTGGATCCAGAAGGAGCAGCAGTGGATCGCCGAGGGCAAGGCCCGCGGCTAGCGACGCGATGACCCCGGGGAGCGATTCGTCCGATCAGGCGGCCTCGACCGCGCGAGCGATCGAGGCCGCCTGGCGCATCGAGGCAGCCAAGATCATCGCGACCCTCACCCGCTACACGGGCGACTTCGGTCTGGCCGAGGAGCTGGCGCAGGATGCGCTCGCGGAAGCCCTGAGCCAGTGGCCCCGTTCGGGCGTGCCCGCCAATCCGGCGGCCTGGCTGACCGCCGTCGCGAAGCGGCGCGCGATCGACTTCTGGCGTCGCCGGGAGCGATTCCAGGAGCGGGCGATCGCGCTCGCGGGGGAGCTGCGCGCGGATGAGGAGGCGGCTGCGGCGCTCGACGAGCCGCCCTGGGATCCGGATGCGATCGACGACGACGTTCTGCGACTCGTGTTCATCTCCTGCCACCCGGTGCTGAGCCGCGAGGCGCAACTCGCGCTCACGCTGCGGGTCATCGGAGGTCTCACGACCGAGCAGATCGCCCGGGCGTTCCTGGTCCCCGCCGCCACCGTCCAGCAGCGCATCGTGCGGGCGAAGAAGCGTCTCGCCGAAGCCGACGTGCCGTTCGAACTGCCCTCGGCCTCCGATCGGGGGCGCAGGCTCCACGGCGCGCTCGGTGTCCTCTACCTCATGTTCTCGGAGGGGCACGTGGCCACCTCCGGCGAGGACTGGATGCGGCCCGAGCTCGCGATGGAGGCGCTCAGGCTGGCCCGGATCACGGCCGGACTGATGCCGCGCGAACCGGAGATCCACGGGCTCGTCGCGCTCATGGCCCTGACCGCGTCCCGGTTCCCGGCACGGGTCGATTCGGAGGGACGCCCGATCCTGCTCGCGGATCAGAACCGGGCCCGATGGGATCGCTCCCTGATCCGGCTGGGCGAGCGATCCCTCGCGCGGGCCGCCGAGCTGTGGGA
>CAMFIY010000086.1 GCA_945952575.1 uncultured Leucobacter sp. | reverse complement strand
CGGCAGGCGCTGCGGCGACGCGCTCGGGCGACACGATCACGGTGACGGGTCTGGATCCGAGCGCAAGCGGCACGGTCGGCGTGACGGTGTCGCGCCCGGATCGCACGGACGCCTCAGCTTCGATCGCCGGAAGCGCGCTCGACGCGGGCATCGTCCCGACCTTCGGTGTGCCGGTGCCCACGGTCGACGGCTATACGGGCGAGATCACGAACTACGATCCGTCGTCGACCTACCTGTTCGACCCGCCTCCGGGCGCGACGGTCGTCCGAGCCGGCTCGTTCCTGGTCGTGAGCGGCCTCACGCCCGAGCAGACGGCGACGATCGGCGTGCGCGTGCAGCATCCGGGTGCCGCCGAGGCCTCCGGCAGCGTCACCGGCACCGCGCAGAAGACCGGCACGGCGCCGCGTCTCTCCAAGCCGGTGCCCACCGCGCACGGCTTCGAGCTGCGGATCCTGAACTACGACCCTGATCTCGACTACACGGTCACGACGACCGCGGGGCACGTCACCCGGGACGGGGACCGGATCATCGTCACGGGCCTGGAGCCGGGCGAGGAGGCCATCGTCATCGTCTCCTCGTCGAACGGGGGCACGGCCGAGGCCACTTCCGCGGTGAGCGGTGCAGCGGCTCCGGCGGACGGCACCGATCCCCCCGGCGACGGTGACGGCGACGGCGATGGAAACGGCGGCGGAGACGACTCGGACGGCCTCGCCGACACCGGCGCACCCGTCGGCGGCTGGATCGGCCTGCTGGCGGCGCTGCTGCTCGGCGCATCCGGCGGCGTGCTGCTGATCAGGCGCCGCCGGGCCTGACCGGGGTCCGAACGCGCAGCGAGGCGGGCCCGATCCTGAGAACGGATCGGGCCCGCCTCGTCCGCATCCGGCCGCGGTCGGTCCGGCTCCCTCGCGGGCGCATCCTAGGCCGTGCCCGCGAGGGGGCCCCCGGTCGCAGAGGCGGGCCGGGGCAGGTCTGCGGCCAGCGCCGCCTCGACCACGCAGTCCCACTGGTGCGGCAGCAGCTGCTGATCCGGCGAGTCCCGGATGAACCAGAGGAACGGGTCCTCGACCCCCGTCGACACGCCGGAGAGCTCTTCGACCGCCGCCAGCACGGAGAACGGCGTGGCGCTCGGGCTGTATCCGCCCTCGTGGGAGAGCACGATGCGGCCGTCGCAGAGCTCCTCCGCGGCCTCGACCAGGACGGCGACCAGCTCGCGGAACGCATCCGAGCCGAGGATCATGCTGCTGGTCGGATCGAAGGCGCTCGCGTCGAACCCCGCCGAGACGACGATGAGCTCGGGCTCGAAGCGGCGCAGTGCGGGGACGACGACGTGCGCGAACGCCGCGAGATAGGCGCCGCGGCCGGAGCCGCTGGGAAGCGGGACGTTGACGGCGCTGCCGACTCCCGCGCCTGCGCCGCGCTCGTCGACCTCGCCGGCCAATCCGTACCAGCCGCGCTGATGGATGGAGATCGTCAGCACCCGCGGATCCTCGTAGAAGATCTCCTGCGTGCCGTTGCCGTGGTGCACGTCCATGTCGACGACCGCGACCCGGGAGAGCCCGCGTGCGCGCAGCGCGTGCGTCACGCCGAGCGCGACGTTGGCGAAGACGCAGGATCCGACCCCCTGATCGGCGCCGGCGTGATGCCCGGGCGGTCGGACGAGTGCGTACGCCCGCCGCACCTCTCCATCGAGCACGGCGTCCACGCAGTTCATCACCGATCCGACCGCGCGCGCCGCGACCTCGTACGAGCCGTTCCCGTACTCGGTGTTGATCCCGGCCTCTCCGCCGTGCTCGCGCGATCCCGCCTCGATCCGGCGCAGATAGTCCTCGGTGTGCACGTAGCGCAGCTCCTCGAATGAGGCCTGGCGGGAGGGGATCCGCACGAGGCGGTCGAGCAGGCCGCTGACGCTGATGAGGCTGAACGATCTGCGCTTCGCGTCCGGGTTCTCCAGGTGCTCGTAGGGTTCCTTCCACCCGCCGGAGGGCAGGGAGCCCGTCGCCAGCCCGGTGTTGTGGAAGAGGAACCACTCGTCCCAGACGAAGCCGGTGCGCAGGCCCGGATGGGGCGGAGCCGCCGTGCCGTCCGCCGCATCGCCCGTGGCGTTCGTCGCCGTCATCCCCGTCGCGGAACGGGATCCCGCGGCCGCCTGCTGTTCCGTCATGGCCTGGACACCTCCGTGTGCTGCACGGCCGCGACCGCGTCGGCGCGGCCGATGTCCGCCCATTCTCGGCGGTCCGTGGCGCTCGGACCAATGCACTGGACCCGCCTTCCCTGGGACTTTTCCCCCGTCCCGCTGCGTCCCGAGCCGTCGCTGGGTAGGGTGAGGCCCCATGAGCGACACGCAGACCGCATCGTTCCCGACCCCGCTCGTGGGGTACACCGATGCGTGGAGCTACACCGCGGGGGCCGAGGTCACCGGATACGTGTCCGGCGACGGCGGGACGGTCGACATCTCGCTGGTCCGGCTGGACCGCGGACTGGATGAGCGCAACCGGCCGCCGGCGGACTTCGCCCGCATCGACTGGACGGGCTCGGGATCCCATCCGCTGGCTCAGCAGGTGCACCACCACGGGTCCTTCCTCCTCGTGCCGGCGGTGCGATCCGATGCCGTGGACGCGACCGGGACGTTCGAGGCCTACTCCTTCGGCGCCTGGATCTGGGTGGCGTCGGTGCTCCCCGGTCGCCAGGCCGTCCTGTCCGTCGCCGTGGAGCCGGAGATCGGGGTCGGAGCCGGGGTCGGCATCGACGGCACGGAAGATATCGCAGTCGAGGAGCTCGTGCTGGGCCTGAGCGACGGCGCCCCGGCGGTCTGGCTCGCGGACGCGGCGGGCGGGCGGGCCGCGATCCTCGCCGCCGCGGATCCGATCCCGACCGACTCCTGGCACTTCCTCTCGCTCTCGGCCCGGGGAGGCGGGCTCGAACTGCGCTCGTCGCCGCGCGACGCCCTGCGCGGCCGAACGTTCTCCGGTCGAGCGCCGCACGCACGATGCGTGCGGGCCGGCGGGCGGATCACCGCAGCCGGATCCTTCGGCACGGTGAAGCGCGCCGAGGCCGAGCTCGCGATCGGCGCCGCGGTCGACCTCTTCACCGGCAAGCTGGACTCGCCGTTCCTCGCCTCGCGGCCGCTGCGCGATCGCGAGCACGCCGAGCTCGTCGCCGCGGGCCGGATCCCGGAGTCGCTCGTCGGCGATCTCGTGGGGCTGTGGTCGCTGGCCCAGCACGCGGGCGAGCCGCGAGCGGTGGTGCGCTCCGCGGCCGCCGGCCCGGGCGGGCGCGACGGCATCCTCGTGAACCAGCCCATGCGCGCCGTGACGGGCCACTCCTGGGGCTCGGCAGGGACGAGCGCAGCGCACCGGTTCGCGGATGCGCCCGACGACTACGACGCCGTGCACTTCCACCGCACCGACCTCGGCGACGTCGGCTGGGAGCCGACTTTCTCGGCCCGGCTGCCGGAAGACCTGCCGAGCGGCGTCTACGGGATCGCGCTGCGCAGCGACGGCGGCGTATCGGGTCCGGAAGAGGATCTGATCCCGATCTACGTCGTGCCCGGCGAGCGCGCCGAGCAGCGCACGGCGCTCATCGTGCCGACCTTCACCTACCTCGCCTATGCGAACAACGTCCTGCACGCCGGCGGTTTCGACATGGCGCGCGTGAGCGACCTGCCGGTGGTGATCGACGAGGCGGATCGGGAGCGCACCGGACATCCGGCCTACGGGCTCTCGCTCTACGATCTGCACGCCGACGGCACCGGGGTCTCGATGTCGAGCACGGCGCGTCCCGTCGTCACGGAGCGGCCCGGCAAGCGAGCCTGGCTCACCGACTCGGCGCGGCACCTCTCCGGCGATCTGAACGTGGTCGACTGGCTGCACCGCCACGGCATCGCCCACGACATCGTGACCGACTTCGAAGTGCACACCCGAGGGGTCGAACTGCTCGCGCAGTACGACGTGGTGCTGACGGGCGGCCATCCCGAGTACTGCACGGCCCCGATGCTCGACGCGGTCGAGGCCTATCGCGATAGCGGCGGGAACTTCCTCTACCTCGGCGGCAACGGCTTCTACTGGGTCACCGGCGTCGTGAGCGAGCGCCCCCTGACCATCGAGATCCGGCGGGGCAGCACCGGCATCCGGGCCTGGTCCTCCGCCCCCGGGGAGGCGTGCCTCTCATCGACCGGCGAGCACGGCGGCATGTGGCGCGAGAGCGGGCGGGCGCCGCAGCGGCTCGTCGGCGTCGGGATGTCGGCGCAGGGATGGGGCAAATCGTCGCCGTATCGGATCCGCCCCGGCATCCCGGACGAGCACGCGTGGCTGCTCGAGGGCGTCGAGGGCGAGCTGATCGGCGAGCGCGGCCGCGTCATGGGCGGCGCCGCCGGAGATGAGATCGACCGTGCCGACTGGTCCCTCGGCACACCGCTCGAGGCGGTGATCGTCGCCACGTCATTCGGGCACTCGAACTTCTACCAGCGCAATCTCGAGGAGCTGCAGGGGGTCGAGCACGGGTTCCACGGGGGCGATGTCGACCCGGAGGTCCACGCCGACATCGTCTATTTCGAGACGCCCGGCGGCGGGTCGGTGTTCTCGGTGGGGTCCATCGCCTGAACCGGGGCGCTGCTGACCGCGGGCGGCGACGCGAACGCATCACGGCTGACCCTCAACGTGATCGAGCACGGCCTCCGCAAAAGTCCCATCCTGCCCTGATCGAGTGCATCGCGCGGCATCTCCCGCGGCTCCTAACCTCACAGTGGGATCGAATCGTCCGCGGCGACCGCCGCGCAGAGAATGGAGAGAGACCATGGCAACGAGCCAGTACGAGCACCTGTTCGTCCGCGAGCTGAAGGACTGCCGCGACGACATGTCCAACGAGGCCGAGGCCGTCGGCCGGCCGCTGCCGGCGAACCTCAGCCGGCCCTGGGCGATCATGCGCTCGGAGGACGTGCCCGAGGCGAAGGCCTACATCACGATGAGCTGGGTGCACCCCACGAGCGAGGAGACGCTCTGGGTCGACGAGCACGAGCACGAGTACGACGAGGTGCTCGTCTTCACGGGCTCCAATCGCGAGGATCCGCACGATCTCGGTGCCGAGGTCTACCTCGACATCGAGGGCGAGCGTCACCTCATCACGACCTCGGGATCCGTCTACATCCCGGCGGGGACCAAGCACTGCCAGCTCGGCTTCAACCGCGTCGATCGCCCCTTCCGCTTCATGGCGGTCGCGCTGAGCGGCGACGGCCACTACAAGCCGGCGTCCGAGCGATAACACCGATTTGTCGTTCCGGGCAAGGGAGTTGTTCGCTGCGGAACAAGCCACCTCGAACGCTTGATCGCCGGTTTGCGGCTGCCGAGCATTGAGATTGAGCACCCGTATCCGCAGCGCACAGCTACAGGGCGGTAGCCGTTCGACCGCCCGGGGCTACAAACTCCAAGTACCACGTCACCAGGAGGAAGACCTCATGAACAACCGATTCCGTTTCCGCAACGGGGTGAAGGTCGCCGCAGTCGCCGCGATCGTCCTCTCGTTCGCGCTGACCGGCTGCGCGCCGCCCGCCGAGAACACCGGTGACGGCGGCACCAAGGAGATGTCGCTCACCGTCGGCATGGTCGGCAGCACCAGCGACATCGTGAACCCCTACCAGCAGGAGGGCTCGGTCTCGAGCGACGCCCTCTTCAAGCAGGTGTACGAGGGCCTGGTCGCCTACGACGGCACCGGCAAGATCGTCAACATGCTGGCCGAGTCGATCGAGCCGAACGACGCGCAGGACGTCTGGACGGTCCACCTCCGCAAGGGCGTCAAGCTGCACAACGGCAACGAGTTCATCGCCGAGGACGCCATCGACAGTCTCAAGTGGATGATCGACAAGAAGAACGCCTGGCAGTACGCGGGCAACATCGACTTCCTGAACGGCGCCACCTTCGAGTCGAGCGACGACCACACCTTCACGATCACCCTGAAGAAGCCGTTCGGCCTCGTGCCGAACATGCTGGCGCAGGCGCGCATCAACATGCGCAGCATCCGCGACGCGTCGGTCGACAAGCCCGAGGGCACCGGCCCGTTCGTGATCGACTCGTTCACGGCCGGCCAGCAGGCGCAGTTGCACCGCTTCGACGACTACTGGGGCCAGAAGCCGAAGATCTCGAAGCTGACCCTGCAGTACTTCACCGAGCAGAACGCGGTCACCAACGCGATCCGCGGCGGGCAGATCGACGTCGCGCACGGCGTGCCGTTCCCCGAGGTCCCGGCCCTGAAGAACGACTCGAACCTGAAGCTCCTCGTCAGCGACACCGCGGCCTACCCGATCATCGCGATGAACACGAAGGAGACTCCCTTCAAGGACGAGAAGATCCGCCAGGCCCTGCGCCTCGCCGTGGATCGCGAGCGGATCAAGACGAACGCATTCGGCGGCTACGCCCAGATCGCGAACGACTTCATCGGCAACAACACCGAGTGCGCACCGCCGGATGTGCCGCAGCGCACGCAGGACATCGCCGGTGCGAAGAAGCTGCTCGAGGAGGCCGGCGCGGTCGGCACCAAGGTCGAGCTCGTCACCGACGGCGCCTTCCCCGGAATGATGGAGATGGCTCAGCTGATCGCCGAGGACGGCAAGAAGGCCGGCCTGGACATCACGGTCCGCAAGCTCGACGTGGGCACGTTCCTCGACCGCTGGACCCAGTGGCCGTTCTTCATCAGCTTCACCTCGAGCCCCTACGCGATCACCGCGAAGGCGCACTTCATGCCCGGCGGCTCGGAGAACGCCACCTGGTTCGATGACGCCGAGTACAACAAGATCGCGAACGAGCTCTACCTGACGGCCGATCCGGCCGCGCAGTGCACGCTCATCGCGCAGCTGCAGAAGATCGAGTACGAGCGGGGGCCGTACCTGGTCCCGGTGTTCGGCCAGAGCATCACGGTGCACCGCGCCAACATCTCGGGTCTCGAGAACGACCTCTGGGGCCGCAGCTCCTACATGGTCAACAATGTGACGGTCGGCTAGCTGTTGCTGGCCAGGAGGTTGTTGACGGGCGCTCGGCTCGTCGAGCGGGATGATAGTCGGGTGGCTCCGGTTATCTATCGGGAGGAAGGGCTCCATCCCGGCTTGTCCGAGTGGGTGACGTGCGCGTGGACATACGAGCGGGCGTACAGCGATGAGGATGTCGAGACGGTGATGCCTGACGGCACGGTCGAGCTCGTCGTCCAGCTTGCCGCCCCCTACACGGACGCGGGCGTTGAGCTACCGACATGTGTCGCGATCGGGACACTCGATCGTCCGCTAGTTCTGACAGCCGAGGGCGCCATGCAAGTCTGGTGCGTCAGGTTCCCGTGGTGGGGCCTAGCCCCGTTCGGGGACGTCAGTGCCTTCGCCGGACGACAATGGGCCGCGGCAGACGACGTCTTCGACGCGGGTCTTGTCGCCGGCGTCCGCGACGCGGCCTCGTCCGCGCACCCGGTGGACGGGCTGAACCGGGTGCTGCTGTCGCACCTACTGGCGTGGACGATCGGTCCCGCACCCCTCCGGGAGGCGGGACGGGCGATCACGGACCACGCCGCGAAGCTGACCGTGGCGGAACTCGCGGCGGCGTGCACCTCCTCGCAACGCAAGCTTCAGCGCGACTTCCGCCAGGTGTTGGATGCGACACCGGCGCAGATGATCGCACGCGTCCGGTTCGAACGCGCCCGCCGCCTGCTCATGAACAAGGACCTCCCGCTTGCCCGCGTGGCGGCGGAGGCTGGGTACGCGGACCAGCCGCACATGAATCGCGCTTTCACCCTGTTCGCGCTGATGACTCCACGCGACTATCGCAGGCAGTTCCAGCACACGACCGATCCGGACGGGAAGGTCGCATTGATCCAAGACTGAGGGCCCAGGGTGACGCGAGGCTGGATCCGCTGCTCATCACCACCCGCACTTGAGGAGGCTACCCATGCCATCGATCCCACTATTCAAAGTCCTCGTGAACGACCTCGATGAGGCGGTCGGCTTCTACACCAGCAAGCTCGGCATGAGCCTGCTCGAAGACAAGCGGCTCGGCAACTACCGCTGGGTCCTCGTCGGCTACCCAGAGCAGCCTGGGTTCGGGATCAACCTCGACCTCGCGACCACCGAGGAGGAGAAGGCTCTTGTAGGCAGACAGGCGGCCGGGCTGCCGATGTTCAGCATCGCGACCGACAACTGCCGCAGAGACTACGAAACGATGCTGGCGCGAGGGATCGAGTTCGAAGGACAACCGGAGTCGCAGCCGTGGGGAACCGCGGCCACGCTCCGTGATGTGGCAGGCAACCGCGTCCACCTGAGCCAAGACGCATGACCGGCGCCGACGTCGACCGCTACCTCGCCGAGGCTACGCATCCCTGGCCAGCGGAGGTGCTCACTTCCACCGTCACGGCGATTCGCGCAGGCGGTCCGTTCCGGGAAGCGATCAAGTGGAGCCACCCCTACTTCTCCCTCAACGGCCACGCCGTGGTCAAGCTCTACGCGGCACAAGAATGGATCAATATCTTCTACTATCGCGGCGCAGAACTCGAAGACCCCGACGGCCTCCTCCAAGGAGACGGCCCCAGCGGCATGCGACGGATGCGCATCCACCGTGACGCGGGGATACCCCTGCACCAGATCCAGAACCTCAGCCGCGCAGCAGCGGACCTGGCGAGCACATGACGCACGCAAACGCGCCCTTGACTCCCGAAGGACGCATGCGACTGGTCGTTCGGTGTCGCACGCGACCGATCGCTCACGTCGCCGCTGAGATGGGCATCTCCCGCGCGACCGCCTCCAAGTGGGTAAACCGGTACAAGCAGTTCGGTGAACTCGGCCTGGTCGATCGCTCATCCGCTCCGGCACGGCAGCCAACGGCTACGCCGGGGCAGCTCGTCAGGCGGATCGAGCAGATGCGGCGCGAGCACAAGTGGTCCGCATCCCGCATCGCTTTCGAGCTCCGCCACGATGGCACACCTGTCGGCCGCCGCACGATCACGCGGTTGCTGGCGCAGCTGGGGCTGAACCGGCGAAAGTTCATGGACCCCACCGGCGAGAACAACCGCGAGGCGAGAAGAATCATCGCCAACCGCCCCGGTCACATGGTGCACATCGACGTGAAGAAGGCCGGCCGTATTCCTGACGGGGGCGGCTGGCGCGTGCACGGCAAGAACAGCGTCAAGGCCAAGGAGGTAGCCCGGTCGAAGACGCGCGGCGTAAAGACCGGCTACGTGTTCCTCCACTCCGCGATCGATGGCTACTCCCGACTCGCCTACACCGAAGCGCTGCCCGACGAGAAAGCCGTCACGGCCGTGGCGTTTCTCGACCGAGCAAGATCGTGGCTCGCGGCCCACGGCATCACACAGATCGAACGCATCGTGACAGACAACGGCTCCTGCTATCGGGCGAACGCCTTCGCCGAAGCGGTCGGTGAGAGTCGGCACCAGCGAATCACCCCGTACACGCCGCGCCACAACGGGAAGATCGAGCGCTACAACCGCATCCTCGCCGAAGAGTTCCTCTACGCCCGAACCTGGCACTCAGAGACAGAGCGCGCCGCCGCACTCAAGATCTGGAACCAGCACTACAACTATCATCGCCCCCACGGCGCACACGGCGGACAACCGCCAGCATCCGCGACACCCTCACGCGTCAATAACGTGTTGACCTCCTACAGCTAGCCGATACGCACGAAGAGCGGGGCGGGAGTGGGAGACCACTTCCGCCCCGCTCGCGTGTCCGGTGCGGGCCGGGGTGCTCCGAGGAGGACCGGAAAGGGGTCAGCCGTGCAGGGCGGGATTCCCCGTCAGCTCGCACGGCTGACCCCTATCGGAGCCTCGCGCTCGGCTGAGCCGACGACCGGCCGGACCGCGGAGCCGCGCCGGGCTCAGCCCTCGGAGCCCTCGTCCTTCGCGCGGTACTTCGGCGCGAGCGA
>CAMFIY010000085.1 GCA_945952575.1 uncultured Leucobacter sp. | reverse complement strand
CGAGATTCATGAGCGTCTCGTGGGCTCGGAGATGTGTATAAGAGACAGTTCATCGACTGGATGCCCAGCCGGTGCGCGAGCGGGGTGTAGATCTCGAGGGTCTCCTGCGCTTTCCGCTTCGCCGACTCGGCCGGGACGAAGCCCCAGGTGCGCGCGTTGTGCAGGCGGTCGGCGAGCTTGATGACGATGACCCGGATGTCCCGCGACATCGAGATGATCATCTTCCGCACCGTCTCGGCCTGCGCCGAATCGCCGTACTTCACCTTGTCGAGCTTCGTGACGCCGTCGACGAGCATCGCGATCTCCTCGCCGAAGTCGGCGGTGAGTTGCTCGAGCGAGTAGTCCGTGTCCTCGACGGTGTCGTGCAGGAGCGCCGCGGCGATCACCACGGGCGCGACGCCGAGCTCCGCCAGGATCTGCGCGACCGCGATCGGGTGCGTGATGTACGGCTCGCCGCTGCGGCGCGTCTGATCCTTGTGCGCCTGATCTGCCGTCCGATACGCGCGCTCGATGACCGAGAGATCGGCCTTCGGCCATCCGCTCCGCACCGTCCGGATCAGCTGATCGACCGCTCCGGGCGAGGTGCTGCGCGAGAAGAGCCGCGAGACCAGGCCGATGCGGGATCCGCTCCCGGCGCCGGTTCCGGTCGTGGGTGCGTCAGCGTTCGACATGCCTCATCACCTCTCGATCGGAACCGAATGAAGCTACACTACCGCTTCGCTGGACTCCTCCTGCGCATCGGCGTCCTCCTCGGCATCGCCCCGCTCCCGGACCCGGGCTACGCGGGCGTCGTGCTTCTTGATCGCCGGTTCGTTCTGACGCAGCAGGGCGTAGGTCGGTGCCGCGATGAAGATGGTCGAGTAGGCGCCCACGAGGATACCGATGAACAGCGCGAGCGCGATGTCGCGCAACGTGCCCGCACCGAGGACGAACGCTCCGATGAAGAGGATAGAGGCCACCGGCAGCAGCGCCACCACCGAGGTGTTGATGGAACGCACCAGCGTCTGGTTCACGGCGAGGTTCACCGCCTCGGCGAAGGTGCGGCGCTCGGTGAGCTCACCGGGCGACGTGTTCTCCCTGATCTTGTCGAAGACCACGACGGTGTCGTAGAGCGAATAGCCCAGGATGGTGAGGAAGCCGATGACCGCGGCCGGAGTGATCTCGAAACCCGAGAGCCCGTAGATGCCGGCGGTGATGACGAGATCGTGGAAGAGCGCGATGAGCGCGGCGAGCGACATCTTCCAGGTGCGGAAGTAGATCGCCATCACGAGCGCCGCGAACACGATGAACACGCCGAGGCCGATCAGCGCCTGCCGGGTGATGTCCTGCCCCCAGAGCGCGCCGATGTACGAGGCCGTGACCTCATCCTCGCTCACGTTGTAGGCCTTGGCCAGCGCGGAGCGGAGCTCGCGCGACTCCGTGTCCTCGAGCTGTTCGGTCTGGACGCGGATATCGGTCTGGCCGACCAGCGAGACGCGCGGGGCCGAATTCGGCAGCACCGTCTCGACCGCATTGACCGCGACGGTCTGATCCCTGGCCTCGCCCTGCGGCACGTGCACCTGGAACTGGCTGCCGCCGGTGAACTCGATGCCGAAGGTGAAGCCTCCGCGCAGGACCGGGCCGAGCACGGCGATGACGATCATCGCTGCGGCGATGAGGTACCAGATCTTCCGACGACCGATGAAATCGATCGACTTCTCGCCGGTGTAGAGCGCGTTGCCGAAATCGGCGAATGTGCGACGAGCCATCTCAGCTCTCCTTTCCGGTCGTATCCGAAGCTCCGACTGATACCCCCGCGGCCTCCGCCGCTTTGCGCTCGGCGATCGTCTGGCGGCGCTGCGCCTCCTTGACCGCGCCGACCGACTTCTTGCCCGCACCGCGGGCGGGGACGACCGGCTCGCGGAACTGGGCGCGGCCGCGGTAGACCGCGCCGAGCTGGCGCGGATCGAGACCCGAGAAGCGGTGACCGTCGCGATAGAAACGGGTCTGTGCCAGGAGCGTCATCATCGGATGCGTGAACAGCGCCACCACGAGCACGTCGACGAGTGTGGTGAGGCCGAGCGTGAAGGCGAAGCCGCGGACGCTGCCCACCGCAAGGATGAACAGGATCGCCGCTGCGAGGAAGTTGATGCCGTCGGAGGCGAGCACCGTGCGAATGGCGCGCTTCCAGCCGTGCTCCACCGCGCTCTCGAGGCTGAAGCCGTCGCGCAGCGCGTCGCGGATGCGCTCGAAGTAGACGATGAAGGAGTCTGCCGTGATGCCGACCGCCACGATCACACCGGCGACGCCGGCGAGCGACAGCCGGTAGCCCTGGCGCCAGGAGAGCAGGGTCAGGGCGAGATAGGTCAGCACAGCAGCGACCGCGAGCGAGGCGACCGTCAGCGTGCCGAGCGTGCGGTACTGGAAGAGCGAGTAGACGACGACGAGCAGCAGGCCGATCAGGCCGGCGAGCAGGCCCGCCTGGAGCTGGCTCGAACCGAGCGTCGCCGAGATGTCCTCCTGGCTCTGCACCACGAAGCCGATGGGCAGCGCGCCGAACTTGAGCTGATCGGCGAGCGCCTGGGAGCTGTCCTGGGTGAAGCCGCCGGTGATCGAGGGTCGGCCGTCGAGGATCTGCGCGTTCATCGTGGGCGCAGAGAGCACCCGTCCGTCGAGCACGAAGGCGAACTGGTCGAAGGGCGACTCGGCGCCGTACATGCGCTGGCTGATCTCGCCGAAGGTCTTGGTGCCCTTCGCGTTCAGCGTCATCTGCACGGCCCACTGACCGGTGGTGGCGCCGGTCTGCGTGGTTTCCATCTGAGCCTGCGCATCGGTGATGGTCTCGCCGCCGAGTTCGACCGGGCCGAGGATGTACTTCGCGGCGCCCGTGTCGTCGCAGGTGATCAGCGGCTTGTCCGTGGGCGCCTCGCTGAGATTCTTCGACTCGAGCGTCGCGCAGTCGGCCGCGTTGAACTGCGCCATGAGCGCGTCCGTCAGCCAGGCCTTGTCATAGGCGGTCGTCGGCAGCGGGCTCGGGTACAGATCCTTCGTCGAGCTGTCCGACTTGGCGGCGTCCTTCTTCGACGTATCGCTCGTGGAGTCGCCCTTCTTGGACGAGCCCTTCTTCGAGGTGTCGCCCGACCCGTCGCTCGAGTTCGCACTCGTGTCGGTGGTCGCGGTGCCCGCGGCGACCGAGAGCACCGGACGGAAGTCGAGTTTCGCCGAGGCCTCGATGCGCTGGAGCTGCGCGTCGGTCGCCTTGCCGGGGATCGAGACGGAGATGTTCTGCGAGCCCTGCGTCGTGATCTCCGACTCGGAGACTCCCGAGGCGTCGACGCGCTGGCGGATGATCGACACCGCCTGCTGCAGCTGCTCTCCGGTGACGGCGGCGCCGCCCGTCTGCTGCGGCGACAGGATGATCTGGGTGCCGCCCTGGAGATCGAGGGCGAGCTTGGGCGCCCAGGTGGCTTCGCCGCGCACGACACCGATCGAGATGACCCCGACCATGGCTGCGACGATGACCAGAAGCGCGATCAGGGAGCGACGGGCTCGCTTCACTGCGGGAGTGGAGGCCACGAACTGACTTCTTTCTGCTGGGTGAATTCAACGGTCGGAGCAGCGGGCTCCCCCGCGCCGCGCCGGATAAAGCGGGTGTGGACTAGGCCTTGTCCTTGCCCTCGTCGGTGCTCTCGCCGCCGGCGCTCTCGTCGGAGGAGGCGGCTTCGGCGTCGCTCGCAGCCTCATCGGCTCCCGCAGCGGCCTTCTGCTCGCCCTCGCTGACGCGCTCGCCGAACTCGGGATCGTCGTCGGGAGCGACCGTGTGCTCGTCCGCCTCGGTGGGCTCGACCGGAGCCACGATCTGGCCGACGGCGTTGCGGTGCACGACCAGCGTCGAACTGCCGCTGCGCACGGTCACGCGGTTGGCCTCCTCATCGACCTCTTCGATCGTGCCGTAGATGCCGGACTGCAGCATCACCTCGGCGCCCGGGCGCAGGTTGCTCTGCATCTCCTGGGCGGCCTGCTGGCGCTTCCTCCCGTTGCGGATCATGAAGATGATCAGCACCGCGATCAGGGCGAACATGATGAGAGTCATCGGATCAATGGGCACGAGAGTCCTTCCGCGTTCCGCGTTCACGTCGGTGCCGCGACGGATTCACAGCACAACGAATGGGCGCGCGACTGCGCGCAACCCTTACAGACTATATGGCATCGGGCATGGGAATGCCCGTGTGCTCCCAGCCTCGACGCGTGGCGACCCTGCCGCGAGGGGTCCGGCTGAGGAGCCCGGCGCGCACCAGGAACGGTTCGACCACGGCTTCGATGGTCTCCGCCTCCTCGCCGACCGACACCGCGAGCGTCGAGAGGCCGACCGGCCCGCCGCCGAACCGCTCGACCACGGCGCGCAGCACTTCCCGATCGAGCCGATCGAGACCGTGCGCGTCCACGTCGTAGAGCGTGAGGGCCGCGTGCACCGCGGCCACGTCGCCCGGGATCTCATGCACCAGGCTGTAGTCGCGGACCCGGCGGAGCAGGCGGTTCGCGATACGCGGAGTGCCACGGGAGCGGCCCGCGATCTCGGAGACGCCCTCCGCGGCGACGTCGAAGTCGAGCAGTCTGGACGCGCGCTGCACCACCTGGGCGAGTTCGCCTTCATCGTAGAACTCGAGATGCGCCGTGAACCCGAAACGATCGCGCAAGGGGTTGGGGAGCAGCCCGGCCCGAGTCGTCGCTCCGACCAGGGTGAAAGGCGCCAGCTCGAGCGGAATCGATGTCGCCCCGGCACCCTTGCCGACCATGATGTCGATCTTGAAGTCCTCCATCGCGAGATAGAGCATCTCCTCGGCGCTGCGCGCCATGCGATGGATCTCGTCGATGAAGAGCACCTCCCCCGGCGTCAGCGCCGAGAGCACCGCGGCGAGATCGCCCGCGTGCTGGATCGCCGGGCCGGAGGTCTGGTGCAACGGCTTGTCGAGCTCGGCGGCGACGATCATCGAGAGTGTCGTCTTCCCGAGGCCCGGCGGGCCCGCGAGCAGGATGTGATCCGGCGTCCGCTGTTGCAGGGTCGCGGCGTCGAGCAGCAATCGCAACTGGCGACGCACCTTGCTCTGCCCCACGAACTCGTCGAGTGTCGCAGGGCGCAGGGCGCCCTCGAAACCGATCTCGCCCGGCGCCACCTGCGAAGAGAGCTCGTTCGTCATCGGCCGCCTCGTTCTGCGGGCAGGCGCGGCGCCTGGAGGAGCGCGAGCGCGGCGCGGAGCAGCCCGGCCTCATCCGACGGAGCCCCTGCATCACGCGCATCCCGCACCGCGGCCTCGGCCTGGGACTCCGCATAGCCCAAGCCGACCAGGCCCTGCACGACGTTGGCCGCTGCGCGCTCTGCGGCGACGGAGTGCGCGGGATCGGCGGAGGCCCCGGCTCCTTCGCCCTGCGGGCCGTCCGTCCCGGTGCCGACACTGCCGAACGCCCGCGGATCCAGTTTGCCGGCGAGCTGCACCGCGATCAGCTTCGCGGTCTTCGGGCCGATGCCCGAGACCTTGCGGAACGGCTTCTCGTCCTCGGTCGCGGCCGCCTGAGCGATCTGCGCCGGGGTCAGCTCGGTGAGCACGCCGAGAGCGCTGCGCGGGCCGACGCCGGAGACGCCGAGCAGGATCCCGAACACCTCAAGCTCCTCGCTCGTGCCGAAGCCGAACAGGGTCAGGGAATCCTCGCGGACGACGAGCTGCGTGTGGAGAGCGATCTGTTCGCCGATGTGCGCACCGCTCAACCGCCCGGGCACCTCGATCCGCAGGCCGATGCCGCCGAACCCGCCGGGGCTCACGTCGATCACCACCCAGCCGGCGCCGACCGAAAGAACCTCGCCGCGTATCGAAGCAATCACGGGATCAGCCTATGAGGCGCCGCAGGTAGACGCCGAGTCGCCACGCCGCCCGTTCGAAGATATGTTCGGACGGGCGGCGTGCTCGGACTACGCTCCGACGACCTCCGGCACCCGCTGATCGCGCGCCCGCACCGAGCGGTTCACCGAGGAGACGATCGCCTTGAGCGTGGCACGAGTGGTGTCGGGGTCGATGCCGACGCCCCACAGGCGCTGCCCATCGACCTCGAGATCAACGTAGGCGGCAGCGACCGCGTCGCCGCCGGCGCTCATCGCGTGCTCGACGTAGTCGAACAGCGTCACCGCGTGACCGTTCTCGTTCAGCGCGGTGATGAAGGCGTCGACCGGACCGTTGCCGCGGGCGGTGAACTGCGACTGCTCGTCTCCGACCCGGAAGTCGACGGTGAGTTCGGTGATCCCGTCGCCCGCACTCGTCGACGCGGTGCGGAAGAGCTCGTAGCGACCCCACTGCTCGAACGCCGAGTCGCCGGTGGTCGGCAGGTACTCATCCTGGAAGATCCGCCAGATCTCATCGCTCGAGACCTCACCGCCCTCGCTGTCCGTGACGGCCTGGACGACCGAGCTGAACTCGATCTGCAGGCGTCGCGGCAGATCCAGCGAGTGATCGGTCTTGAGCAGGTAGGCGACTCCGCCCTTGCCGGACTGCGAGTTCACGCGGATGACCGCTTCGTACGAACGGCCCAGATCCCGCGGATCGACCGGCAGGTAGGGCACCGCCCACTCCAGTTCATCGACGGAGACGCCGGCTGCCTCCGCATCCTCGGCCATGCGCTCGAAGCCCTTCTTGATCGCATCCTGATGCGATCCCGAGAAGGCCGTGTAGACGAGATCGCCGGCCCAGGGACTGCGTTCGGGGACCCGCAGCTGATTGCAGTACTCCGCGGTTCGGCGCACCTCGTCGAGACGGGAGAAGTCGATCTGCGGGTCGATCCCCTGCGTGAACAGGTTGATCCCCAGTGCGACGAGGTCGACGTTGCCGGTGCGCTCGCCGTTGCCGAACAGGCAGCCCTCGATCCGATCCGCACCGGCGAGGTAGCCCAGCTCGGACGCGGCGATCGCGGTTCCGCGGTCGTTGTGCGGGTGCAGCGAGAGGATCACGTTCTCGCGGTGGTTCAGGCGACGGCTCATCCACTCGATCGAGTCGGCGTAGACGTTCGGCGTCGCCATCTCGACTGTGGCCGGCAGGTTGATGATGACCTTGCGCTCCGGCGTCGGCTCGAAGATCTCCAGCACGTCGTTGCAGACCTCGACGGCGTACTCGAGCTCGGTCCCGGTGTAGGACTCGGGCGAGTACTCGTAGTAGATCTCCGTGTCCGCGCAGATGTGCTCGCTCGCCTTGCACAGCTTCGCGCCATCGGTGGCGATCTTCTTGATGCCCTCGCGGTCGGATCGGAACACGACGTCCCGCTGCAGAATGCTGGTCGAGTTGTAGAGGTGGACGATGGCCTGCTTGGCCCCGATCAACGATTCGTAGGTGCGGGTGATCAGATGGTCGCGCGCCTGGGTCAGCACCTGGATCGTGACGTCGTCCGGGATCGCGTCCTCCTCGATCAGCTGCCGGACGAAATCGAAGTCTGTCTGGCTGGCGCTCGGGAAGCCGACCTCGATCTCCTTGTAGCCCATCTTCACCAGCAGATCGAACATGATCCGCTTGCGCTCCGGGCTCATCGGGTCGATCAGCGCCTGATTGCCGTCGCGAAGGTCGACCGCGCACCAGCGCGGGGCCTCGGTGATCCGCTTGCCCGGCCAGGTCCGGTCGGGCAGATCGACGTCGATGATCTCGTGGAACGGACGGTAGCGATGGATCGGCATCGCAGAGGGCTGCTGGGTGTTCTTCATGGTCTCGGCTCCGTTTATTCTCTAAACGCTTGTTCTCGAAGCTTCTGCTTCGTACGTTCTCGTTGGGGAAAGATCTCGGCCAACACGAACACCGCGACGAGGATGGCCTGAGTTCTAGGCCCCGTCGCGGCAGCTAAGGAGAAGCGAGCCGTACAGCACGGCAACAGTCTAGCGTAGCCTGAAGCGTATGCGAAAAGTCCTGCTGACAGCACTGATCGGGATCGCCGCGGTACTGCTCGGCAGCACGCCTGCGAACGCCGACGTGAACGACTTCGGCTATGCCAAGTGGAGCGCCAAGTACGAGCTGGGCCTCGATGCCGACGGGCGGGCGGTGGCCCACGTCACGGAGACGCTCGTGCCGGTGTTTCCCGACTTCGATCAGAATCGCGGCATCGTGCGGGCGCTGCCGATGAGGTACGAAGACGCACCGGCCGCACCGGAGGACATCTCCGTCACCGACGCGGAGGGGCGCCCGGTCCCGTTCACGACCGAGGAGGTCTCGAACGACGCCGGAGTGGAGTTCCGCGCGATCCTCGTGGGCGACGATTCGTTCGTCCACGGCAGGCAGCATTACGTGATCCGCTACACGCTGCACGACGTCGTACTCGCCGCGACGGGCACCGGGCGCGACGAATTCTACTGGGACGTCCTGCCGATCGAGCGGGCGCAGCCCGTAGCGGCGTTCTCCGCGTCAGTGACGTTCGGGCCGGAACTCGCGACGCACCTGACCGGCGACGCGGCCTGCTACCTCGGCCCGGCCGACGCCACGCGGCGCTGCGACATCACGGGAGCGGCAGCGAGCGCGAACGGCCCGGTGACGGTGAAGGTGCCGAAGACGGCGGTGGGGCCGGGGTCGGGCGTCACAATCGCGATCGGGATGGATCCCGGCACGGTGACCCAGCCACCCCAGCGCGTGCCGAACTTCGCGCTGGACGGACTTCCGCTGATCCTCGCCTCGGGCGCGGGCGCCACCGGCCTCGCCGCGCCGATCGCGGTCTCCGCGCTGAAGCGTCGCAGGAGAACCTTCCGCGGAACGGTCGTCGCGCAGTACGACGTCCCCGACCGCCTCCCGCCGCTCATCGCCGCTCCCATCGTCGGCGGCGCGAAGAACATCGTCCCGTCGGAATTCGTGCATCTCGCCGTCCGCGGCGCTACCCGGATCGAGGAGAGCGACGAGGACGGCGGCTTCTTCTCGGGCAAACCGCTCCCCGCCTTCCGGCTGCTCGACCCGGACGCAGCCCCCGATCCGATGGATCGGCGCACCCTCACCGAACTGTTCACGGCTCTGACGCCGGGCGCCCGATTCCAACTGCCGAAGAAGAGCTCGTCCTTCGCCTCGCGGATGCAACATCTCGTGACCGCGGGCGACGGGGAAGCGCTGGCTCGCGGCTATTTCACCAGAGAGGCGAGCCGGACGGGCAGGATCCTCGGTCTCGTCGCGCTCGGGATCGTCGGCACCACCGTCCCACTCCTCCTCCTCGGCCTGGAACGCCCGGGCAGTTTCACCTTCGTCGTCGGAGCGCTGCTGGTCGGCGCGATCGTGCTCGCGCTGAGCGGGATCCCGAAGCACCGCGTGCACTCACCGCTCGGCGCCGAGACGCGCGAGTATCTGCTCGGCGTGAGGCTGTTCATCGAGGTCGCGGAGGCAGATCGGATCCGGACGCTGCAGAGCTACACGGGATCGGAGCGCCTCGAGGATTCGGACGTCGACGTCGTGCGGGTCTACGAACGGCTCCTCCCCTACGCGATGCTGTTCGGGATGGAGAAGGAGTGGGGCCGGGTGCTCGAGACCCGCTACGAGGCCGCCGGAGTGACCGCGCCGATCTGGTACCCGTCGCTTGCAACGGCCGGGATATCCGGTCTGCATCGCAGTCTGGGAGACTTCACGAGCCAGCTCAACTCCTCGGCGAGCTACTCATCGAGCTCATCCGGCGGATCGGGCGGCGGCGGATTCTCCGGCGGGGGCGGTGGCGGCGGGTTCTCAGGCGGGCGGTAGCCGCGGAGGGAGCCGCTACGCACGCCCGTAGCGCGCGCTCCCGTAGCCGAGCACGAAGTACCCGATCACCGGGAACAGCCACAGCCACAGGATCGAGAAGAATCCGCCCTTGCCGAAGCTCCCGCCGAGGCGGAGGGCGACCAGGATAGCGAAGACGATGTTGACGATCGGGATCAGGTACAGCAGCACGAGCCAGCCCGAATAGCCGGCGCTCCTC
>CAMFIY010000084.1 GCA_945952575.1 uncultured Leucobacter sp. | reverse complement strand
GCGGAGGATGTCCGCCTGACCGAGCGAGAACCCGGCGACCTTCTGCGCGATCGACATGACCTGCTCCTGATAGATGATCAGGCCGTAGGTCGTGTCGAGGATGTCCGTCAGCGGCTCGGCGAGCTCCGGATGAATCGGCGTGATCTCCTGCAGCCCGTTCTTTCGCAGCGCGTAGTTCGTGTGCGAGTCGGCGCCCATGGGGCCGGGGCGGTAGAGCGCGAGCACGGCGGAGATGTCTTCGAAATTGTCGGGCTTCATGAGCCGCAGCAGACCGCGCATGGGGCCGCCGTCGAGCTGGAACACGCCGAGCGTGTCACCGCGGGCGAGCAGTTCGTAGGAGGCCTGGTCGTCGAGTTCGAGGTGCTCGAGGTCGAGCTCCTCGCCCCGGTTCAGCCGGATGTTCTCGAGCGCATCCGAGATGATCGTGAGATTGCGCAGCCCGAGGAAGTCCATCTTGATCAGGCCGAGGCCCTCACAGGTCGGGTAGTCGAACTGCGTGACGATCTGGCCGTCCTGCTCGCGCTTCATGATGGGGATGATGTCGATGAGCGGGTCGCTCGACATGATCACGCCGGCGGCGTGCACCCCCCACTGCCGCTTCAGCCCCTCGAGGCCGAGCGCGGTCTCGTAGACGGTCTTCGCCTCGGAGTCCACCTCCAGCACCGCCCGGAACTCGGAGGCCTCCTTGTAGCGCGGGTGGGCGGGATCGGTGATGCCGGCCAGCGGGATGTCCTTCGCCATGACGGCGGGCGGCATCGCCTTGGTCAGTTTCTCCCCCATACCGAAGGGGAAGCCGAGCACGCGAGATGCGTCCTTGAGCGCCTGCTTGGACTTGATGGTGCCGTAGGTGACGATCTGGGCCACGCGCGCATCGCCGTACTTCTCGGTCACGTACTTGATGACCTCGCCGCGGCGGCGATCATCGAAATCGACGTCGAAGTCGGGCATGGACACGCGATCGGGGTTGAGGAAGCGCTCGAAGATGAGCCCGTGCTGCAACGGATCCAGGTCGGTGATGCGCATGGCGTAGGCGGCCATGGATCCCGCGCCCGAACCGCGCCCCGGGCCCACCCGGATGCCGTTGTCCTTGGCCCAGTTGATGAAGTCTGCGACCACCAGGAAGTATCCCGGGAAGCCCATCTGAGTGATGACGCCGGTCTCGTACTCCGCCTGCTTGCGCACTGCGTCCGGGATGCCGTCGGGATAGCGGTAGTGCAGTCCGCGCTCGACCTCCTTGACGAACCAGCTCTCCTCGTTCTCCCCCTCGGGCACGGGGTAGCGCGGCATGTAGTTGGCCGAGGTGTTGAACTCGCTCTCGCAGCGCTCCGCGATGAGCAGCGTGTTGTCGCAGGCCTCCGGCAGCTCGCGGAAGAGGTGCCGCATCTCGGCCGCAGTCTTCAGGTAATAGCCGTCGCCGTCGAACTTGAAGCGGTTCGGGTCGTCGAGGGTGGATCCCGATTGCACGCAGAGCAGCGCCTCGTGCGACTTCGCATCGTGCTGATGCGTGTAGTGGAGGTCGTTGGTCGCGATCAGCGGGATCCCGAGATCCTTCGCGATCTCGAGCAGCTCCTTCTGCACGCGCCGCTCGATCTCGAGGCCGTGATCCATGATCTCGCAGAAGAAGTTCTCCTTGCCGAAGAGGTCCTGGAACTCGGCCGCCGCTTCCCGCGCCTCCTTGATCTGGCCGAGGCGCAGCCGGGTGTGGATCTCGCCGGAGGGGCAGCCCGTCGTCGCGATGATCCCCTGCGAGTAGCGCTGCAGCAGCTCCCGATCCATCCGCGGCTTGAAGTAGTAGCCCTCGATGCTCGCCAGCGAGGAGAGGCGGAACAGATTGTGCATGCCCTCGGTGGAGGACGAGAGCATCGTCATGTGGGTGTACGCCCCGGCGCCCGAGACGTCGTCGCCGCCGCCGTCCCCCCAGCGCACCCGGGTGCGGTCGCCGCGATGCGTGCCCGGGGTCAGGTAGGCCTCGATGCCGATGATCGGCTTCACGCCGCGATCCCGGGCCTGCTTCCAGAAGTCGAAGGCGCCGAAGGTGTTGCCGTGGTCGGTCACCGCGATGGCCGGCATCCGCTGCTCGGCGACCGCGTCCATGAGCTGCCCGACCCGCGCCGCTCCGTCCAGCATCGAGTACTCGCTGTGGACGTGCAGATGAACGAAACTGTCCGACTCAGACACTCGCGCACCCCTTCCTTCGATCGGCTTCAAGGGTAGCGCGCTGCACCGACATGCGGTTCAGCCGGGCGTCCGGTCCAGCGGGAACCGCATGAGCACCCTGGGGAACCCGGAGACGACCGAATCCGTGTCGGCGGCCCAGGAGAAGCCGGCCCGCTCGAACACGGTGCGCGTGCCGACGTAGGCCATCGTGAGATCGACCTTCTCGCCGCGGTTGTCCACGGGATAGGCCTCGACGGCCGGGGCCCCGTTCCGGCGGGCGAACTCGACGGCACCCGGGATGAGCGCGTGCACGACGCCCCGTCTGCGGTATCCCGGGCGCACCCGGAGGCACCACAGCGACCAGACGTCGAGGTCGTCGACATGCGGGATCTTCCGGTTGCGGGCGAAGCTGGTGTCGGCCCGGGGGTGGATCGCGGCCCAGCCCACCGGTTCGCCGTCCTGATAGGCGAGCACACCCGGCGGCGGATCCTCGGCGCAGAGTCCGCGCACGCGCTCGCTGCGCGCGGGTTCCCGCAGCTGCTGGTTCTCCTGCGACCCGATCCGATAGCTCAGACAGAAGCAGACGTTCGACTCCGGCCGCTTGGGTCCGATGACCGCGCGCACGTCCGCATAGACGTCGGCGGGACGAATCTCGAAACCCATGCCCAGACCCTACTCCGTCAGGACCTCTCCCGAAAGCACGTCGAGGGCGTGCTGCAGATCGTCCGGATACGTGCTTGCGAACTCGACCGGTTCTCCGGTGCCCGGATGACGGAATCCGAGCCGCATGGCGTGCAGCCACTGCCGCGAGAGGCCGAGCCTGGCGCTGAGCGTCGGATCCGCCCCGTACATCGAGTCGCCGACGCAGGGATGGCGCTGCGCGGCCATGTGCACGCGGATCTGGTGCGTGCGCCCGGTCTCCAGCTCGATCTCGAGCAGCGATGCGTAGGGAAACGCTTCAGTGGTTTCGTAGTGGGTCACCGAGGGTTTGCCGTCCCGAGTCACGGCGAACTTCCATTCGCTGCCCGGATGCCGGCCGATCGGCCCCTCGATGGTGCCGCGGAGCGGATCCGGATGGCCCTGGACCACCGCGTGATAGATCTTGTCGACCTCGCGCTCCTTGAACGCCCGCTTCAGCAGCGTATAGGCTCGCTCGCTCTTCGCGACGACCATCAAGCCGCTCGTTCCCGCGTCGAGTCGATGCACGACGCCCTGGCGTTCCGGCGGGCCGGAGGTGGCGATCCTGAAGCCCGCGCCCGCCAGGGCCCCGAGGACGGTCGGACCCGCCCAGCCGAGCGAGGGATGGGCGGCCACACCGGCCGGCTTGTCCACGACCACGATGTCGTCGTCGTCGTAGACGATCCCGAGCTCGGGCAGATCCACCGGCACGATCTCCGGCCCGGACTTTTCCTGCCAGCTCACCTCGAGCCAACCGCCGGCAGCCAGCCGATCGCTCTTGCCGAGTGCGCGGCCGTCGAGCGTCACTCCGCCGCCCTGCGCGATCTCGGCCGCGAAGCTGCGCGAGAAGCCCAGCATCTTGGCGAGCGCGGCGTCGACACGCTCTCCGGCGAGCCCGTCGGGAACGGGGAGCGATCGCTGCTCCATCACGGAGCCGTCTCGTCGGGCGCGGACCCGTCGGCGTCGGCGCCCTCGCCGTGGTCCGCCGTCGTCCGCGCCCGCGGCGATCCGTCGATCGGGAGACCCAGCAGGGAGGTCAGCACGAAGAGCACCATGCCGCTCACGATGCCGATGTCTGCGACGTTGTAGATCGCCGGCATCATCCACGGCGTCGAGATGAAATCGATGACGTGACCGACCGGGAATCCGGGCTCGCGCGTCAGACGGTCCGTGAGGTTGCCGAGCACGCCGCCGAGCAGCAGCGCGAAAAACAGCGCCCAGGCGCGCGAGCCGAGCCGGCGCAGCTGCCAGAGGATCACGCCGACGACGACGATCGCGAGGATCGTGAAGATCCACGTGGCTCCGGTGGCGAAGGAGAACGCCGCACCCGGATTGCGCACGAAATGCCACTGCAGGAACCCGCCGAGCACGGGAACCGTCTGCCCTTCCGGCAGATTCGCGACGACCCAGTTCTTGGTCAGCTGGTCCGCCACGTAGACGATGACGGCGACGCCGAGCAGCGCGAGCGCCTGCGCCCTGCGGCGGCGGCTCACGGGAGCGGCCGCCGACCCTTCCGAGTCGACGGCCGTTTCAGCCTGGTCTCCCACGCGCTGGATCAGTCGAGGCCCTTGGGGCCGCCCTTGGGTTCAGGCGAACCCTCGAGCTCGCGCAGCTGCGCCTGGATGTAGGAGGAGAGCGTGCCGCGGTACTCGGATTCGAACTCGCGCAGGTCGGCGATCCGCTTGCTGACGCCCTTGCGCTCGTCCTCGAGTCGGTTGAGCTCGTCGGCGCGCTTGCGCTGCGCCTCCTCGACCAGCTGCTTCGCGGTCGTCTCGGCCTCGCCGATGGTGCGGTCCCGCTGCTCTTCGCCCTCGCGGATGTACTTGTCGTGCAGCTCGAGCGCCAGCTGCAGCATCGCGCTCGACTTCACCGCGGTGGCGTCGGGGACGTTCTCCGATGCCTGCGGAGCGGCCGGGGCGGGCTGCTCGACCGGTTCCTGAGGCTGGGCGTCGACCACGATGGTCTGCTCGGCGACGTTCGCGGCAGCCGGCGCCTCGTCGGCGGCGGCCTCGAGCTCGGCGATACGCGCGTTGGCCTGGTCGAGCTGCTCCTGCAGCTTCGCCTTCTCCTCCTCGCGCTGACGCAGCTCCTCGACGATCTGGTCGAGGAAGTCATCGACCTGGTCGAGGTCGTAGCCGTCACGGAACTTCGTGACCTCGAACCTCTTGTTTACGACTTCTTCGGGTGTCAGAGCCATGTACCTACATCACTTTCGCAATCGGGGCCGCACTCGCAGCATGTTCCACGCTAGCAAATAGAACTCTACGCGGGGATCAGGGCGATCAGAATCCAACACACCAGCATAGTGAGCATCCATCCGAGATCGAGTGAGATCTGACCGAGTCGGATGGGCGGCAGGATGCGGCGGAAGAAACGGATCGGCGGGTCGGTCAGGGTGTAGACGAGCTCGATGATGACGAGCAGGGCTCCCCTGGGCCGGAAGCCCGGGTTGAAGACGCGCACGAAATCGAGGATCAACCGCGCCCACAGGACAATGATGTAGAGCTGCAGCGCCCAGGAGATGATTCCGAAGACGACCGCGAGTACGACCGGCACCGGCGCTTATGCGCTGGGGCTGACGAAGAACGAGCCGTCCTCGTTCCGCGCCGGCTCGTCACCGCTGATCGCGATGTGCTCGGGCGAGAGCAGGAACACCTTGCTGGTCACACGCTCGATCCGGCCGTGCAGACCCATCGAGAGACCGCTCGCGAAATCGATCAGACGCTTCGCATCGCCCTCGTTCATGCGGGAGAGGTTCAGGATGACCGGGATGCCGTCGCGGTAGTTCTCGGCGATCATCGCGGCATCGCGGTACTCGGTCGGGTGAACGGTCAGGATCTCGTTCATCGCCTGCGCGGAGACCTGACGGGTCGGAGTGACCTTGCGCAACGGGGTGACCTGGGCACGAGGGGCCGCCGGACGGGCCGCGGGAGCGGCGGCGGGGGTCGGCTCGCTCACGACGCCGGTCTCCTGATTGTCGAGATCCTCCTCGGCGAGCCCGAGGAACACCATGGTCTTCTTCAGCGGGTTGCTCATCTTCTCTCCTTGGTGTTCTCGCCGACCATCGGGTCGACCGCTGCTTTCGAGACTAACCCGCGGTCGGGCGGTTTCCGGTGATTGCACTGCCGATGCGAAGGTGTGTCGCGCCGGCGGCGATCGCCTCGACGTAGTCGTGGGTCATTCCGGCGGAGATGCCGGTGGCCTGAGGGGCGACGGCGCGCAGCCGATCCGCGTATCCGTGCAGGCGCGCGAAGGCGCTGGCGGCCTCTTCTTCTTCGGGAAGCGGCGCGACCGCCATGAGCCCGCACAGGTGCAGCGTCGGCGTCTCGAGGATGCGCTCCGCGATCCGCTCGATCTCTCCGGGGGCGGCGCCCCCGCGGCCGGGATCGTCCGTCAGGTTCACTTGGACGAACGCCTCGATCGGCTGCGGGACCTCGGCGGTGGCGAGTGCGTCGACGAGTCGTTCACGGTCGATCGAGTGGATCGCGTGCGCGTACTGCGCGGCCTGTCTGGCCTTCTTGGTCTGCAGCTGTCCGATGAAGTGCCAGCGGAGGTCGAGCCCAGCGAGCTCGGCCGCCTTCCCCTGCGCCTCCTGGTGCCGGTTCTCGCCGACATCTCGGACGCCGAGCTCGGCGAGGTCGCGCACCAGGCTCGCCGGGTGGAACTTCGTGACGACGATGAGCGTCAGCTCATCCGCCCCGCGTCCGGCCGCGCGTGCCGCCTCGGCGATACCGTGCCGGACCGACTCGAGCCTCGCCGCGAGCGCCTCGTTCATCGCGTCACTTCAGGAAGTCGGGGATATCGAGATCGTCGTCGTCCGCGTCGAACGCGGCGTCGATGATCTGCGCCTCGACCGGGGTGCTCTTCGCCGACGATCCGTCGGCGCCCGACTCGGGATCCAGCATGACGAATGCCTGCCCCCCGGTGTCGGAGGCGCTTGCCTGCGACGCCGCGGCGATCGAACCGGTGGAGGAGACGCCTGCGGCGATGGGCGTGACTGCCGCCGTGTCATCGAGCGACTCGCTGCGCCCGGCGCGGCGGCCGCGGCTGCCGGAGCCCGCCGTGCGCTCGGCGTGCGCGGCGAGCTGCTCGGGGTCGAAGCCCGCGGCGATGACGGTCACGCGCACCTCGTCGCCGAGCGATTCGTCGATGACCGTGCCGAAGATGATGTTCGCCTCGGGATGGACCACATCGTGGACCAGCCCCGACGCCTCGGTGATCTCGGAGAGCGCGAGATTCGAGGATCCCTGAATCGAGAGCAGCACGCCGTGCGCGCCCTCGATGCTGGTCTCGAGCAGCGGCGATGCTACCGCGAGTTCCGCGGCCTTGATCGCACGATCCGCGCCGCGCGCGGATCCAATGCCCATGAGCGCACTGCCGGCGCCCTGCATGACCGACTTCACATCCGCGAAGTCGACGTTGATGAGGCCCGGGGTCGTGATCAGGTTCGTGATGCCCTGGACGCCGGCGAGAAGCACCTGGTCGGCCGCGGCGAACGCCTCGATCATGCTGATGCCCGGCTCGCTGATCTCGAGCAGTCGGTCGTTCGGGACGACGATCAGCGTGTCGACGGCCTCGCGCAGGGTGTGGATACCGGTATCGGCCTGAGCCGAACGGCGCTTGCCCTCGAAGCCGAAGGGGCGCGTGACCACGCCGATGGTGAGCGCGCCGACCGCCCGCGCGATGCGCGCGACGACCGGAGCGGCGCCCGTGCCGGTGCCGCCGCCCTCTCCCGCGGTCACGAAGACCATGTCCGCGCCTGCGAGCGCGTCCTCGATCTCGTCCGTGTGATCCTCCGCGGCGCGACGGCCGACCTCGGGATCCGCCCCGGCGCCGAGGCCTCGCGTCAGCTCCCGACCGATGTCGAGTTTGACATCGGCATCGCTGAGCAGGAGCGCCTGCGCATCGGTGTTCACGGCGATGAACTCGACGCCGCGGAGCCCCAGTTCGATCATGCGGTTGACCGCATTCACCCCGCCGCCGCCGACACCGACGACCTTGATCACCGCGAGGTAGTTCTGGTTCGCTGACACGTGGGTCCTTCCCCTCAACCTTCAACCTCTACTTCAAGGTGAAAGTTAGTATTCGGGTATACATTTGCCAGTGACCAAGCTACGTGGAACTCCCCCGCCCACGGCCCCGACACACCGCGCTCCGCCTGAATCTTCCGAGCGAGTCGAGCCCGGGCCGGGCATCGGTCCGATGAGGGCGCCGAGATCAGCGGAATACGGGGGCGTCGGGGGCGCTGACGTCGAGCACCGATGCGGTCTTCACCGCTTTCAGCAGCGCCCGCAGTACGACTGCCTTGCGCTGCGTCTCGGTCGCCTCACCCCAGATCACCCGGGTGCCGTCCTTCATGGTGAATCTCACGTCCTGCGCGCTGCTCGCCGTTACCCCGACGAGCTTCTTGCGGATGTCGTTCGGCAGATCCCGCACCACCGCAGCGGCGGCTGCGAAGGCCGGCGACCTCGGATCCGCCGCCGCTCCCGTCGCCACCGGCGCCCGCTTCGGAGCGGTCTTCACCGTCGCGACCGTGACGCCGGCGGGATCCAGCACCTCGTAACGGTTGCCGCGCTTGATCGCGATCACGCCGTCGCGCTCCTCGATGCGCACCAGCAGCGTGTGCGGCGGAATGCGCTCGAGCGAATAGCGCTGGATGAGCGGGAAGGGCTCGAGCGCACGGTGCACGTCGCTCTCCTGGACCAGGGCGAGCGGCGTGCCCTCGAAACGCGCCAATGCCCGCTGGATCTCCGCGGCGTCCACCTGCTTCGCACCGACGACCTGGACCTCGCGCACCGCGGTCAGCGGGCTGAGCACGCCGACGGCGACGAAGGCGGCGAGCGCGAGCACCGCCCCGCCGACGATCAGCCAGTTCCGCCGCCGACGGCGCGCGTGCGCCGTGAACCGGCGCTGCTCCCGGCGCTCGCGGATCCGCACGGAGCGCTCAGCGCTCTTCAGCCGACGTTTCGCCTCTCGGAGCGGGTCGCCGGCGCCGACGCCCGCGGGGTCGCCATGCTCATCGAGCGGCTCGATCTCCCTGGTCGCCGCATCGATCGGGATGATCGGAGCGGCAGGAGCGACGACGTCGAGATCGGGGTCCGGGTCGGGTTCGCTCGGCGTGACGGGTGCGATGAAGATGTCTGAGAGATCGTCGGACCGCGGGGTCGGTCTCGCCGCACGCTCGAGATCCTCGGGGCCGGTGTCGAAACCGCCTGGTCGTTTCACGCCTGCCCGAATCTGCCCTGCAGTGCGGCGACGACCTGGGGAATGATCTGGTAGACGGTGCCGCAGCTCATGGTGACCATCACATCGCCGGGTTGCGCGATCTCCGCCAGGTAGTCGGCCGCCCGCTGCCAGTCGTCGATGTAGGCCACGCGCCCGGCTTCGACGAAGTCATCGGATACGAGCGCACCGGTGACCCCGGGAACGGGATCCTCGCGCGCACCGTCGACGGCAAGCACGACCGTGTGGTCGGCGCCCTGCTCGAGCACCTCGGCGAATTCGCGATGCAGCAGCCCGGTGCGGCTGAAGAGGTGCGGCTGGTGGATCGCGATGAGGCGCCCCTCGCCGACCACGGCCCGTGCCGAGTCGAGCAGCGCCGCCACCTCGGTCGGATGGTGGGCGTAGTCGTCGTAGACGCGCACTCCCCCGACCTCTGCATGGAACTCGAAGCGTCGCTTGGTGCCGCCGAAGCCCGCGATCGCGGCGAGCGCCGGGCCCGCCGCATAGCCGAGACCGGTGAGCACGGCGAGCGCTCCCACGGCGTTGATCGCGTTGTGCCGGCCGTAGACCGAGAGCTGCGCCTCGTGGCGTTCCGTCGTTCCATCGGCACCCGCAAGCTCGACCGTGAATCGCACGGGCCCGGAGTCGTCCACCGAGACGAGACGCACGTCCGCGCCCTCCGCCGTGCCGAAGGTGCGGATCGACGGCAGCCCCTCGGCATCGCCGGCGCGCAGCTCCGCCAGCACCTCGAGCGCTCCGGGATCGTCCGCGGAGATCACGAGCTGCTCGCTCGCCCCGCGGGCGAAATCGACGAAGGCCTGCATGAAGTTCTCGCGCGACCCGTAGAAGTCCAAGTGCTCGGGATCCACGTTGGTGATGAGCGCGATCGCCGTGTCGTAGAGGAGGAACGACTTGTCGCTCTCATCCGCCTCGATCACGAAGAGGGCGTCGCTGCCGGGCGCCGAGGAGGCGCCGAGCGACTCGATGAT
>CAMFIY010000083.1 GCA_945952575.1 uncultured Leucobacter sp. | reverse complement strand
ATCCCGGACGATGCCCGACCTTGTCGCTGCATGCGTCGAGCCGGTTCTGGAGTCCCCGCACCGCCCACGGGCCGTCGTCGTGCAGAAGCCGCTCAGGCGTCGGACGCTGCGGCGTCGGATGCTGCGCCGACGTTCCGGCGCAGCACGGCAACCGCACCGAAGACGATGAGCCCCTGACCCAGCTCGTAGGTCGGCATCACGAAGTCATCGATCCACCCCGGCACCTCCATGAACTCGCGGAACGCGATCAGCGTGTCGGAGAAGAGGAAGAAGGCGCCGCCGCAGGCGACGAGCCGGCCGAAACGGGTCGAGAGCGCTGCGGTGCCGCCGAGCACGATGCCGTAGAGCGCGAGCGGGATCAGCAGTGCGCCCGCATGCGGGCCGACGATCGCGAGCGTGACGACCCACCAGATCACGTAGACGGCCGCCCAGCGCGGCACCCGTCGCGCATCCGCGATGCCGGGCGCCTTCCAGAACAGGGCGATGTACGCCAGGTGCGCGACGCCGAAGAAGAGAATCATCATCGGCAGCGTCGGCAGCCCCGGGAAGAGCAGCCCGGCGCCGTCGCCGATCCAGGACCCCGCGAGCGCGATGAGCACCAGCCCCATCGCCGGGCGCGGCCACGGCCGGAGATCCCACGTCGCCCACACTGCGGCGAGCGCGAGCGCGGCCATCAGCAACTGCTTGGTGGCGAAGCCGCCGAGCGGGTGATCCATGAGCCCCAGGACGACGTGGATCACCGACACCGCGATGTAGGGGATGAAGGGGATGAGCGCCTTCGCTCGCATGGGTGGCTCCTCGCGGTGACCCGGCGCCGTGGCCTAGTGTTCGACCAAGATGCCGTCTTCGTCGCTCCACAGCACGGCACCCGGCCGGAACACGACTCCTCCGAAGCTCACGATCGCGTCGGCCTCGCCCGCGCCCGTCTTGGTCGACTTGGCGGGATTGGATCCGAGCGCCTTCACCCCGATCGGCAGTCCGCCGATCGCGACGCGATCCCGGATCACTCCGTTGACGACGATGCCCGCCCACCCGTGCTCGACGGCGAGCGCGGCGATGACGTCCCCGACCAAGGCGCTCTCGAGCGCGCCTCCGCCGTCGACGACGAGCACCGCACCTTCGCCCGGCGTGCCGAGGATCGCCTTCAGCAGAGCGTTGTCCCGGTGGCAGCGCACCGTCCGCACCGGACCCGAGAATCGCGCCCGCCCGCCGATGTTCTGGAACTGGGTCGATACCGACTGCAGCTCCTCACCGCGCTCGTCGTAGAGATCCGCCGTGCTGATGTCCATGTCCGCTCCTCCGCTCATCGGGCACCAGCCAATGCTAGTGCTACCCGGTCCGCGCGTGCGGCGATCGGCCGCCGAGGCCGTTCAGTTCGCCGGATCCGGCTCCCGAACGGGATACACCCAGGTCACCATCACCACCGAGATGATCATGAGCAGGAACCAGGAGACGATCTTCTGCGGCCCCACCAGCTGCCAGCCCGCCTCCTGATCCGGATAGAGCCAGGCGCCGCCCCACGTCGCGAGGTTCTCCGCCAGCCAGATGAAGAGGGCGACCCCCGCGAAGATCAGCAGCTGCGGCGCCCGCGGCGTGACCCGCCAGATGCGGAAGTGCATCCGCGTCGGCCACCAGAGCACCGCGACGCCGGCGAGCAGCACCCAGCGGAAGTCCCAGATGAAGTGGTGCGTGAAGAAGTTCAGGTAGATCGCGGCGGCGAGCACCGTGGTCGCCCACACCTTCGGGTATCGGCTGAAACTCAGATCGTGCAGGCGGTACACGCGCACCATGTATGAGCCGACGGCCGCGTACATGAACCCGCTGAAGAGCGGCACCGCGCCGATCCGAAGCACGCCGTCGGCATCGTAGCTCCAGGAGCCCATCTCGGTCTTGAACAGTTCCATCCCGGTGCCGGCGATGTGGAAGAGCACGATCACCCACAGCTCGCGCCCGCTCTCGAGGCGGAAGGCGAGCATGCCGATCTGGATCAGCACCGCGGCGATCGTGAGGGCGTCGTTCCGGGCGAGCGCAGCATCCTCCGGCCACCACACCCGAGCCGCGAGGATCACGATGAGGAGCAGCGCCCCGAATATGCACGCCCACGCCTGCTTCGCCAGGAAGACCGCGCACTCGATCAGCGCGCCGCGCAGCCCGTGCGAGGGCCGGCCGGCGAGCAACCGGTGGGCGGCGCGGTCGATGGCGCGCTCGAGGCGCGTCAACTCCTCGTCCCGTTCGCCGTTCATGCGTCGACGCCCGCGTTTCCGCCCCTTCTCACGATTCCTTCGGGATCGCCGGACGAGGCTCAGCGGCGCTGGCGCTTCTCACGGATGCGCATGTTGAGGATGATCGGAGATCCCTCGAATCCGTAGCGCTCGCGGAGCCTGCGCTGGATGAAGCGGCGGTAGCCGGGATCCAGGAAGCCCGTGGTGAAGAGCACGAACGTCGGCGGGCGGTTCTGCACCTGAGTGCCGAAGAGGATCCTCGGCTGCTTGCCCCCGCGCAGCGGATGCGGGTGCTCCTGCACCAGCTCCGCGACGAAGGCGTTGAACTTCGCGGTCGGGATCCGGGTGTCCCAGGACTCGAGCGCCGTCTCGAGCGCCGGCACCAGCTTCTCGAGATGACGGCCGGTCCGAGCCGAGATGTTGACACGAGGCGCCCATGCGACGTGAGCGAGATCCCGCTCGATCTCGCGTTCGAGATAGCGCCGGCGGTCGTCGTCGAGCATGTCCCACTTGTTGAAGACGAGCACGAGGGCCCGACCCGATTCGAGCACGAGGTCGACGATGCGCAGATCCTGGTCGCTGATCTCCTGGGTCACGTCGAAGAGCACGACGGCGACTTCGGCCTTCTCGAGGGCGGCCGTGGTGCGCAGCGAGGCGTAGAAGTCCGCCCCCTGCTGCAGATGCACGCGACGGCGGATGCCCGCCGTGTCGACGAAGGTCCAGACGCGCCCGGCGATCTCGACCTGCTCGTCCACCGGATCGCGCGTGGTACCGGCGAGGTCGTTGACGACCACCCGTTCCTCCCCCGCCGCCTTGTTCAGCAGGCTCGACTTGCCCACGTTGGGTCGACCGAGGATCGCCACGCGGCGCGGGCCTCCGAGCACCGGCTTCGCGACCGCGGACTCCTCGGGCAACGACTTCAGCACGGCGTCGAGCAGGTCCGCGACGCCGCGACCGTGCAGCGCGGAGACGGGGTACGGCTCGCCGAGGCCCAGCGACCACAGCGCCGCCGCCCCGGGCTCCTGCACGGCGTCATCCACCTTGTTCGCGATGAGGAACACGGGCTTGTTCGTGCGGCGCAGCAACTGCACCACGCGCTCGTCGGTGGCGGTCGGGCCGACGCGCGAGTCGACGACGAAGAGCACGGCGTCGCAGAGCTCGATGGCGACCTCGGCCTGCGCGGCGACCGAGGCGTCGATGCCGCGCGCATCTGGCTCCCAGCCGCCGGTGTCGACGAGCGTGAAGCGGGTGCCGGTCCACTCCGCCGCATAGCTGACGCGGTCACGGGTCACCCCGGGCACATCCTCGACCACGGCCTCGCGGCGGCCCAGGATGCGGTTCACCAGCGCGGACTTGCCGACGTTCGGCCGCCCCACGATCGCCACGACCGGCAGCGCCTCGGCCTCCGGCTGCATGAAGCCGAGGAACTCGCCGTCCTCGCCCAGGAACTGCAGGTCGTCGTCCTCGAGCTCGAAGCCCTCGAGATTCGAGCGCATGGAGCGCAGACGCTCCTCGTCGGTGACCTTCGGGTCGAACTCCTCGCCCGCGATCGTCTCGTCCTCCGGGACGGCCGACGGATCGAACTCGAACTCTTCTGCTTGCTCGCTCATCGCGCGCCCTCCTGTGCGTGTCGCACCACATCCACCACAGCCTGCACCGACTGCTCGAAATCCAAGTCGCTGGTGTCGACCAGCACGACCCCGGGGGCGGGGTTCACGAAGTCGACCACCTGCGCATCCTTCGCGTCCCGTGCCCGCAGATCCGCGAGCACCTGCGCCTGGCTCAGACCCGGCAGCTCGCCCGCCCGCCGCGCCGCCCGCACCTCGGGCGAAGCGGTCAGCAGCAGCCGTACCGGGGCGTCGGGAGCGATCACCGTCGTCACATCGCGGCCCTCGATCACCACGCCGGGGAGCCCCGAGTCGGCGACCAGTTCGCGGAACATCGCGTTCAAGCGGCCGCGCACCTCGGGGTGCTTCGAGACCCGGCTCACCTGCGCGCTGATCCCGGGATCCCGGATCTCGGCGGTGACGTCGATCGGATCGAGCCCCGGCAGTCGCACCGTGACCCGCTGGGCGCCGATGAGCGTGATGGCGTACCCCCAGGCGTCGAGCAGTCCGGCGACCTCGCCGGCGTCGTCCAGGTCGATACCGCTGCGCAGCGCGGCCCAGGCCAGCGAGCGGTACGCGGCTCCCGTGTCCAGGATGCCGAAGCCGAGTTGCTCGGCCGCGGTGCGGGAGACGCTCGATTTTCCGCTGCCGGCGGGACCGTCGATGGCGACGAGGATCGGCGCCGCACCGCCGGCATCGCTCGTGCTGGTCACAGGGTCCTCCATCCGCGCTCGGTCAGGTCGGCGACGGCCCGCCCGGCGACCTCGGGCAGCAACCCGATCTCGGCGAAACCGATCTGTGCGCCCGGCGAGTGCTCGAGGCGCAAGTCTTCCATGTTAATGCCCAGTTCGCCGAGTTCCGTCAGCAGGGCGGCCAGCTGCCCCGGCCGGTCGTCGATCAGGACGGTGACCGTGGTGAAGCGCTCGCTGCTGCCGTGCTTGCCCGGGATCCTGCTGACGCCGCGCACGCCGGCGGCGAGCAGATCCGCGATCCTCCGCCGCGCGCCGGGCGAATCGGGCGCGCGCAGGGCGTCCGTGAACTCGGCGAGGTCGGCCTGCAGCGCCTCGAGTGCCTCGACGACGGGGCGGTGATTCGCACCCAGGATCTGCACCCAGAGCTCCGGATCGCTCGCGGCGATGCGCGTCGTGTCGCGGAGACCCTGGCCCGCGAGCCCGATGGCCTGCTCGCTCGCCGGGAGCAGTCGCCCGGCGAGGAGGCTCGCGACGGCCTGCGGCACGTGCGAGACCAGGCCGACGGCCCGATCGTGCTCCTCGGGTGTCATCTCCATCGGCGTCGCGCCGAGCTCGAGCGCGATCGCCTCGATCAGCGAGAGGGCCGCCGCCGGGGTGTCGCCGTCGCGGCAGATGATCCAGGGTCGGGCGACGAAGAGATCCGCGCGCGCCATGATCGCGCCGCCGCGCTCGCGACCCGCCATCGGATGCGACCCGACGTAGTTCGTGAGGTCGATCCCGCGTCGCTGCAGTTCGCGGAAGGGAGCGAGCTTCACGCTCGCGACATCGGTGACGAAGGATCGCGGGAACGCGGCGAGCGCGCGCTCGACGACATCTGCGGTGACGTCCGGAGGCGTCGCCACGACCACGAGCGCCGGGTCGGGATCCTCAGCCGTGCGCGGCCGGCCGGCGCCGTAGTCGGCGGCGAGCAGCGCCGTGGTCGGCGAGGCGTCCTCGAGGGTCACGTCGACGCCGTGCGCCCGCAGGCCGAGGCCGATGCTGGCGCCCAGCAGACCGGCCCCGATCACGTGGATCTGGCCGCCGACCCTGCTGGCCAGGCCGTTCGAGCTCTCGCCCATCATCGCTCTCCGTTCCTGCCGTGCGGGTTGCCGCGCGCGGCCACGCCGCGCATCCCTTTCGCCCCCTTGCCGTCGCCGGGACGCCCGGCGGTGATCCCGCTCGCGGCGTGGTCCTCGCCGTCCTCCGCGGCGCTCAGCAGGGCCCCGCGCTCCGCGCCCGAGAGCTCGCGCATCTCCCCCGAGCGCAGCGTGCCGAGGTGCAGCGGTCCGAACCGGCGCCGCACGAGCTCGTCCACCGGGTGTCCGACGGCCGCGAGCATGCGCCGGACGATCCGATTCCGTCCGGAGTGCAGGGTCACCTCCACGAGCGAATGCGACTTCGACGTCCCGCCGGGGAGCAGCTTCGCCGCATCGACGCGGATCGGACCGTCCTCGAGCTCGACCCCGTCCTTCAGCCGCTGGATCACGGCGGGGGTGACGCGGCCGCGCACCTTCGCGACGTAGGTCTTCTGCACGCCGAAGCGCGGATGCGCGAGCCGGTGCGCGAGGTCGCCGTCATTGGTCAGCACGAGGAGGCCGGAGGTGTCGGTGTCGAGTCGGCCGACGTTGTAGAGCCGATCCTCCACCTGGTCCGTGAACTCCCGGAGGTCGGGGCGGCCCTGCTCGTCGCGCATGGTCGAGACCACGCCGCGCGGCTTGTTCAGCACGAAGTAGCGCTTCGAGGCGTCCAGCTGTACGACGACGCCGTCCACGCGCACCTCGTCCGCCTCCGGATCGATCCGGCTGCCCATCTCGAACACGACCTCGCCGTTGACCTCGACGCGGCCGCCGAGGATCAGCGCCTCGCAGGCGCGCCTGGAGGCCACCCCCGCCTGGGCAAGAGCCTTCTGCAGTCTGGGGCGCGGATCCGGCTGCGCGGGGTCGTGCTCGGCCCGGGCCCCGTCCGCACCGGTCTCAGAAGCGTTCGCCATCGAAGTCATCCTTGGGGTCGTCGAGCAGCGGAGCGATCGGCGGCAGCTCGTCGAGCCCGGCGATCCCGAGATGGCCGAGCAGCGAATCATCGGTGCCGTAGAGGATCGCACCCGTCTCGGAGTCGTGGCCGACCTCGGTGATCAGGCCGCGTCCGACGAGTGTGCGCACCACGCTGTCGACGTTCACCGCGCGCACGGAGGCGATGGCGCCGCGCGAGATGGGCTGACGATAGGCGACCACGGCGAGCGTCTCCAGCGCCGCCTGCGAGAGCCGCGAGGGCGACTGCTGCTGCACGAAGTCGGCGACCACCGGATCCAGCGCCTCCCGCACGTAGAAACGGTATCCGCCCGCCACTTCGCGCAGCTCGAAACCGCGCTGCGGGCCTCCGTTCCCACCGTCGTAGTCGGTGATGAGCACCTCGACGGCGCGGCGGACCTCGCGCACCGGCCGATCCGCGGCGGTGGCGAGCCCTACGGCGCTGATCGGCTCGTCGGCGACGAGCAGCAGCGCCTCGAGCTGCTGCTCGAGCGTGTGCTCGGCGCGCGCGCGGGCGAGTTCGGGGTTGGACGTGCTCTCGACCGCCTCGTCGTTCGGGGTCCCGTCGTTCACGATCTCTTCAGTCACGATCTCTTCAGTCATAGTCTCCGCCCAGCGTCGCCAGTTCGTCGTCGCTCCAACCCTCGCCGACCCACTCGACATGCAACTCGCCGAGCGGCTCGGGCTGATCGAATCCGACGGCGTCCCGCCGGTACAGCTCGAGGATCGCGAGGAAGCGCGCCACGATCACGCCGCGCTCGGAGGTCGGATCCACACCGGCGATCAGCGCCCGGAACGTGTGCACCCCTCCGGCGCGCAGCATCGACACGACGACGGCCGCCTGCTCGCGGATCGAGACGAGCGGCGCGTGCAGGTGGTCGAGTCCGACGGTCGGCAGTTCCTTCGGCGCGAAGGCGAGCATGGCGAGCGCGGCGAAGTCGTCGAGCGAGAGCGTCCACACCAGCTCGGGTCCGCGATCCCGATACCTGGGGTCGAGCGGCACCTGCCGCGAATGCCGCCGCGACTCCTCCTCGAGACGGCCGGCGAACCAGGCGCTCGCCTGCTTGAACGCCCGGTACTGCAGCAGGCGCGCGAAGAGCAGATCCCGGGCTTCGAGCAGCGCGACATCCTCGGCATCGACCACCTCGCCCTGCGGCAGCAGGCTCGCGACCTTCAGGTCGAGCAGCGTCGCGGCGACCACGAGGAACTCGCTCGCACGATCGAGCTCGACGAGCCCCTGCCCTTCGAGCGAAGAGAGGTACGAGATGAACTCGTCGGTGACCAGGCTGAGCGAGACCTCGGTGATGTCCAGCTCGTGCTTCGAGATCAGGCTGAGCAGCAGATCGAACGGGCCGTCGAACACCTCCAGGCTGACGCGGAACCCGTCGTCCGGACTCGACGCCTCCTCGATCTCGTCGACCGGCAACGCGGACACGCCGGCCTCAGGCCACGGTGCCGCGGAGCACGAGCTCCCGGGAGAGCTGGAGATACGCCTCGGACGCCGCGTTCTCGGGCGCGTACTCGAGGATCGGCTTGGCCGCGACCGAAGCGTCGGGCAGCTTCACCGTGCGTCCGATCACCGTGTCGAAGACCTTGTCGTCGAACGTGGCGACCACGCGCTCCAGCACCTCCCGGGCGTGCAGGGTGCGGGGGTCGTACATCGTGGCGATGATGCCGTCGAGCTCGAGGCTCGGGTTCAGTCGATCCCGCACCTTGTCGACCGTCTCGATGAGCAGTGCGACGCCGCGCAGGGCGAAGTACTCGCAGGCGAGCGGGATCAGCACGCCGTGGCTCGCGGTGAGGGCGTTCACCGTCAGCAGGCCGAGTGAGGGCTGGCAGTCGATCAGGATCACGTCGTACTGATCCGCCACCTTGCGCAGCACGCCGGCCAGGATCTGCTCCCGGGCGACCTCGCTGATCAGGTGCACCTCGGCGGCGGAGAGATCGATGTTCGCCGGAATCACGTCGAGTCCCTCGACGCCGGTGCGCTGGATCACCGCTGCCGGATCCTTCACCTTGCCGAGCATGAGGTCGTAGATCGTGGGCACCTCGTGCGCCGGAACGCCGAGACCGGCTGAGAGGGCGCCCTGCGGATCGAAGTCCACGGCGAGCACCCGCCGCCCGTAGCGGGCGAGTGCGGCGCCCAGGTTGATGGTGGTCGTGGTCTTGCCCACGCCGCCCTTCTGATTGCACATCGAGATGATGCGCGCCGGGCCGTGCCGGTCGAGTTTCACCGGAACGGGGTAGAAGCGTTCGGGCCGCCCGGTCGGACCGAGCTTGCTCTCGCTCTTCGCCACCACGGCTCCCTTCTGCCTCGTCTGAACGGCGGATCCCGACTCCCGGATCGCCGATGCACCATCCTATCGCGGCGTCAGATCTTCTTTCCCGGGTTGAGCAGGCCCTTCGGGTCGAACGCCGCTTTGATCGCCCGCTGCAGCTCGCGGACACGCGGCGAGAGCTCGCCGTCGAGCGCGTGCAGCTTCTCCGTGCCGATCCCGTGCTCGCCCGAGATGGTGCCGCCGAGATCCTGAGCGACGGCGAGAAGCGCGTCGGTCGCCGCATGAGCGCGCGCGACCTGATCGGCATCGTCCGGGTCGAAGGCGACGGCCGGATGCAGGTTGCCGTCGCCGACGTGTCCGCCGATCGAGATCGCGATGCCGAATCGCTCCGAGACCTCGGCGGCACGATCGACGAACTCGATCAGTGCGGACCGCGGGACCGCGATGTCGCCGTGAACCGACGCCCCCGCGAAGGCGTCCAGCCCGGGGTGCAGCGCGCGACGCACGGCGAAGAGCGCATCCAGCTCCTCCGGCGACTCGGCGCGTCGCGTCTGCAGTGCGCCGTGCAGTGCGAAGATCCGCTCGAAGGAGTCGAGCTCCGCGTCGGCGCCCACACGGGCGTCGCTGACGGCGAGCAGCCACGCCCGCGCCGACCCGGGCAGGTCGGGCTCCGCGTCGAAGGCCCGGATCGCGGTGAGTGCGACGGCGTCGAGCAGTTCCAGCACCGCCGGCGGCGCCGATCCCGTGGCTTTGCTGGAGAAACACCTGGCGCGCGTCGTCCATGTGCACTGCAAAGACGTGCGGCCCCAGTTGGTCGCGCAGGCGCGAAATGACGGGTGGTCCTTCCTGAACGGCGTGCTGATGGGTACCTTCACCGTGCCTGGCGACGGCGTCATCGACTTCGAGCGTGTGCTGCGCACGCTGCATGGCGGCGGCTACCAGGGTTGGCTGGTCGTCGAGGCCGAGCAGGATCCGGCCGTCGCGCCCAGCCGCGAGTACGCGCGCAAGGGCTACCAGACGCTGGCGCGGCTGGTTGAGCGCATCGGCGCGCCGGCCTGAGGCTCATGGACGTCGGGCGTCGCTCATTGCTGCTGACGGCGCTGGCCGCGGCGCTGCCGGCGCGCGCGTTCGATGCCGACGTGGCCGCCGTGCTGCGCCACTACGCCCGGCTGGTGCATGCCTGCTACGCCGACACCTTGGCCCAGGCGCGG